>JAQGHT010000862.1 GCA_028291565.1 Planctomycetaceae bacterium
GCGCCGCATTGCTGTCTCCTGAGCGATTGTTCGAAGAAACCAAGATGACTTTTCGGGTGTTCGTACACGCTGAAGGTGCCACGCAGACAATGTTGTTGTTGATCTATCCGACAGAGACCAGTTCCAGTGAAAAGTTGACTGATCGGTTCAATTTTTGCGTTGAGACATTGAAAGTTCCGAGTGATCCACAGCAGGCTTCGACTCCTGCGACCACGGGAGCCACTGCGGGGCCGTCGCTTTAATTCAATGTCAGATCGTCCACGCTGGCAGAGTCGAGACGTTTGCAGGACGAACATTCCTGTTCGTCGAGTTCAATCCGATTGGTAGCAATGTCCGTCCTGCAGTGATTGCAATTGTTCAATTTCCCCGAACGAAGCAGGAAGCAGCGTCTCGCTACAACAAACGCGGACTCAGGTCGGCATAAATCGAGTCTGGCCTGGAATACTGCCCCATGATTCTGGAAACTCCGTACAGCCAAACGCTCAATGGCTGTCATCGGGCATCACCTCAAGTCTGTGCTGAGGGTTGGAATTGACTGAACCCTCTCCATTGCCGAAGTCTGAATCCCGAACCAGCTGTTCTTTTCCCAGTGGAGCGTTTCGATTGTGACTTCGTCCCCCATCTTGCCGGAATCATCCGTTTCGAACTTCGACGCCAGTCTTCAACCCAAATCCGAATCACCAGGATTAATGCGTGCTTTGGGCTTGGGCGCGGCCGTTGCAATTGTCGTCGGCAACACGATTGGCGCGGGGATCTTTCTCAAGCCGCGAGCCATCGCCATCAATTGCGGTTACTTTCCTCTGATCATTTCGGGTTGGATCCTGGCTGGCGTGGCCTGCATGTTTGGGGCTCTGTGTTTCGCCGAGCTGGCATCAATGCTGCCGCATGCGGGCGGGATCTATGTTTTCTTACGAGAGACATACGGAAAGTGCGTCGCATTCCTGTTTGGATTGAACGAATTTGTCTTTGGCCGGACTGCTACGAATGGGGCCTTGGCAACCGCCTTTGCTGTGATGAGTATTTCACTCGTCACGGGCTCGCGGGATATCGACGTCGATCCCTGGCTTAGCGCGATCGTGGCTTGTGGGGCCATCATGCTGCTCGCGGCAATCAACATTGTCGGTGTGGCCTGGGGTGGGCGCGTTCAAAGTTCCACAACATTGGTCAAGGCGGGATTTCTCGCCTTGATTGCCCTGCTTCCTTTTATGCTCGTTCTATTTGATCACGAAAGTTTGAAGCTGTCGAACTACAACAGCATTGTCGCTGAGCCGAAGTTGACGACAATTTCAGCACAATTTGCCGCCATCTTTATGGCGGTCATGTGGGCCTATAATGGCTGGCATGATATCGCCCCTGTTGCAGAAGAAGTGCGTGATCCCCAGCGGAACATACCGCGATCACTCATTTTGGGAACCGGTATCATTCTCGTGTTGTATGTTTCCACGAATTTGGCTTATTTCGGTGCGTTGACGATGACCCAAATTGCGACCGGCGATGAGAACACCGCAACTCTGATGATTCGCACGGTGTTGGAGCCGTATGGCAGCGGTTGGGCTCGATTTGGCGTCGCGAGTGTTTCGGCGGTCGCCATGTGCAGCGTTTTTGGAGCGTTGAATTGCAACTTGATGCTGGGGCCACGAATCGCCTTCGCCATGGCACGCGATGGCATCTTTTGGAAGCCGCTGGCCAATGTTCACTCGACGTTCAGGACTCCCGCCGTGTCGATTCTGACTCAAGCGGTTGTCTCATGCAGCTTCGTGTTAGTGGTCACCTATCTCGTCGTGACGGTTAAAATCTCGAGTGACCTCAAGGTGTTCGATATCTTGACCAATTTTGTGGTCTATTCGGCGAATATTTTTTACGCACTGTGTGTCCTGGCGGTCTTCGTGCTCCGCATTCGCCATCCGGAATGGCATCGTCCGTATCGAACCTGGGGTTATCCAATTGTTCCCGGTTTATACCTGGCCGTGATGGGTTGGTTTCTCTGGGCCGCCTACTTTGCTCAGCCGTACGAATCAAAGGTCGCGCTGGGGCTCGTCTTGCTCGGACTGCCCATTTATTGGTTGCCCAAGCTGGCGAGCAAGATGTTTCGTCCACAGAGCCAGTGAGCACGATCGCGGTCAAAGAGTCAGGCAACGATCTCGGGCCACAACCTGCCAGCGTTCCACCAGTTTGCCATCAACAATGACATACGCTTCTTTGTGGAGCGCACTCGTGGGGCAGATGTGACGCGGAATGGCATACGTTTCGTCGCCAGGTTGGAATTCGTCGGCATGTGCGGTCTGGATCACCAGATGCTCTTCGTTTTGCAGCACTTGCTCGGCGTCCGGGATTTCTGGCAATGTCAACCGTTTTCCAGCCGGGGGGTCGGATGCGACCGCTTTGTAACCCAGGTCAAATGTGACGCGATCTGGTGTTGGCCGGCTGATCACGCGCGTCAACAGCACTGCGGCCGGTTGAAACACGAGATCAGGGAAGGCTTCAGAGTATCCGGCATCATTGAACACACACGTACCTGGACTGAATTCAATCGACGGGTCAGTTAGCTCGGCATAAATCGGGAATGAAGCAGTTCCGCCACAAACCAATTTCGGGACTGGAAGGCCTGCATGTACGATTTCATCGCGAAATGCCAGGACTTTTTCAAATTCCCGCAATACCGCAGTACGTCGTTCGTCCAGAGATTTTTGATGCTGATGTCCGTCGTAGACGTGAAATCCACCGGGTTTCAGACCGGGAGTTCGAGAAATCTGCGAATACAAGATTCGGGCTTGCGAACCGACGGTGATACCCGTGCGATGTTGTCCGGTATCGATATCCAGCAAGACATCGACACTGATTCCCGCGTCGGAAGCGGCGTTTCCCAGCTGGGCCAGCGGCACCAGATGGTCGGCGGTAACACCCAATCGGATATCAGGAAATCGCTGACAAAACGAGACGACCCGGCGAATATTGGGTCCCACGATGTTGTAGGCCAGGAAAATATCCCGCACTCCGCAATTCGCAAGCATCTCGGCTTCCGCCAGTGTCGCGCATTTATGCTTGACGATTCCCTGACTTAATTCAAGGGCGATCACTTCACGCATCTTGTGGGTCTTGCAATGCGGTCGCAGCCGAGCTGGGTCTTTCGCGATTTTCAAGACATGCTGCAGGTTGGCCTCCAGCTGTTCGCGAAAGATCAACAGTGCGGGAGAGATAATTTCACTGGTATCGGCAACGTGGTAGCGAGGATCCATGAGGGCACCTCTCAAAGTTCGTTTTTAGCAGGAAAAGAAAGCGTCCAGGGCGGGTTAAACTGAGGGCGAACGGCGTGAGTGCACAAGAATCATAGCCGATTCAGCATTCTGACGGTACTTTGTGGACGGTCTTGCCGCCGTTGGTGGAAATGTGGCTTTGATTTCGACAGTTTTCGCTCCTCATCCGCCTCTGGGCTTGTCACCGTGGTTCTCACGCCTTTGCACTACTGTTTGCTGCGGTAGAAGGAATGCCTTAGCGCGAGAACCTGCTCGGCCAGCGGTGTGGTGAGAGTGCAGCGGGGTGGTGAGAGTGCAGCGAATCGTGTCTTGATTTCTGCTCCAAACACATTTGATGCTCTATCACTCGAAATTTACGGCTTGGATGGTGGATTAGCCGCCACTTGCGAGACACGGATGGCGGAATTCAATTGGCCAACTGGGATTTCCATCCACAGACGTTTATAATGCAGTACCAAAACTTGAAAAAACGAACGATATTGAAGGATATCTGGACTCGAATTGGCACGCCACTTCAATCAATCGCGGCGCAGCAATGTGATGCTCAAAGTGGGGATCATTGGCTTCGGACCGGCTTGGGAGAGTCGTTATTCACCGGCCCTCCAGAAGCTCGGTGATCGCATTCAACCACTTGCTGTGTTTGATGTTGTGCGAGCGCGCGGTGAGGCTTTCGCGAAAGAATTGCGAGCTCACTTTATTGACGGCGTTCACGCGTTAATTGCGCGGCAGGATGTCGACGCATTGCTTCTGTTCGACGCGGACTGGTATGTTGACGTGCCGCTCCATTTCGCCTGCCGCTACCGGAAGCCAGTTTTTATCGCTGGCAGTCTGGGGGCGGATTTGCCTCGGATTGAAGTGCTGGAAAAAGTCGCGTCGGGACATGGCATCGATATGATGCCCGAATTGAGTCGCCGGTACACTCCGGCAACGCTGCGCTTTCGCGAGCTGATCGCCACTTCCCTCGGACGCGTTCGTCGTTTGCGTGTTGAGCTGACGCTGCCTAGTTCCACAACCCGTTCGCAAGTTCCCGGCCAATCCAACGAACTGGATGTGTTGGTGGGGCTGGTCGATTGGTGTCGGTGTCTGATCGGATTAGCACCACAGTCAATCAGTTCCCGTGTCGTCACACCATCGCCGACCCAGCGCGGCAATGTGACTAAGACGCGTCAAGTGGACCTGACTTTCTCTCGATCCGCGACTGATGGTGAAGCGGGACGCGCAGAGATTCGGCTGCATATTCCAGGTGCGGAAGTTTCTCCAACGGAAAGTGACATGACGCTCCATTGTCAGGCCGATTGCGCCCAGGGGCACGCGACATTAGTCGGTTCCGACCAGTTACAATGGCGGATCGGCCCGCGGCATTTCTGTGAAAGTCTCAGTCTGGAGCGATCCGAGGTGGAAATGATGCTCGATCATTTCACGCGCCGCGTGCTCGGCGGCCTGATTCCCACGCCCAGCTTGGACGATGTCTGCCAATCACTCGCCTGGGTTCAGACCGTATCCCACGCCACCGACCGTGAGATCACCGCTGCGTGCTTGCTCAGGAAGCCCTGAAGCTAGCTGAATTCGAAATCGCCTTCGCGTTTGAGATTTTGATGCAGGACAGGTTGAAAAACCTCGCTGCTTAATTCTCCAATGTCGCACTACGGGCCGGCGAATCAATAAGTGTCGGAACCATTTACAGGATGTACACCCCCTGTCCGACATCGCGCCAGACGGACAGGAATGTCCGTCCTACAGTCAGGTGAAATCATCGCGTGGCTTTAAGTACTGACGGTTATTGCTTCGTTAATCCTAAGGTTTGAAGCAGACCGGGACAATGGCGTGTCCATTTCGCTCCATCAGATGCTATTCACCAAGGATACGAACTTCTGTATCGAAACGTTCTTCCAAGGATTTCCATCAATTCCGTGACAACTGCCAGAACACCGCATCAGTCGGGCAGATTAATGCGCAGGCTTGGCAGCGAATGCAGTCGCTGGAGGCGGTGATGACGGGGATGTGATTCATCAGAACGAGACATTGTGTTGGACAGATCCGAATACAATCACCACAACCCGTGCAACGGCGGGGATCCATTACCGGTAGTTCTTTGCGGATTGCAGGCATCTCAAGCCTCCGGACGACTGGCTGCTTGAAAGTCAGATTGCGAATCCGATCTCAGTTGCCAGCGACAAAGTTGACCCAGCTGCTCGTCCGAAATGGAATCGGGCAGGAACGCCGCGGCACCAAATTCGCGGGCCGACCATTCGAGATCGGCCAGGGATGCCGGAGCTAGTACGACAGTTCGACTTTGGGGATGTTTCCATCCAATCTGTGTGATCAATCGTAGCCCTTGGGCCGCTCCCGCTCCCAATTCGATCACCGCGACGCTCCCTGGCATGGTCCCGAGAATCTCCAGCATTTGAGCTGGCAGTCGGCATGGGCGGACTTGTATCCGTGTGTTCAAGAACTGGCGTTTGAGAATGGCTTCCCAGCGGCGGGACCTTTCGTAAATCACAATGCCCGGTGCAAACATCTCAAGCTGCCTTGTTAACGAAAGAGTGAGTTGGCATTTTACCAGGCGTGCGTCCGGCGTAAGCCGGATGGTTCCTCAATCATTGATTGATCAACCGATTTTAACGGAGCATTCAGGGATTAAATGTGGTTCTATGTTCATTACTCGCCGGTGACAAAAACTATTCAGGCCAGTAACTCTTTCACAACCCGTCCGTGAACGTCAGTCAGCCGAAAATCGCGGCCCTGGAAGCGGTATGTCAGCCGCTCGTGATCAAACCCCAGTAAATGCAAGATCGTCGCATGGAGATCATGAACGTGGACCCGGTCTTGAACCGCATTGAATCCGAATTCGTCTGTCGCACCCAGTGTTGTCCCAGGCTTGATGCCGCCGCCCGCCATCCACATCGAAAAGGCATTAGGATGATGATCGCGCCCGTCGTTGCCCCCTTGAACCATCGGAGTTCGGCCGAATTCGCCACCCCAGATCACGAGTGTGTCTTCCAGCAGACCGCGTTGCTTGAGATCTTTGATCAACGCTGCCGCTGCCTGATCCGTGTTCTTGCATTCATTCTTTAAACCGCTCACCAGTCCGCCGTGATGGTCCCAGGCCTCGTGAAACAATTGCACAAAACGGACCCCACGCTCGACCAGCCGGCGGGCCAACAGGCAATTATTTGCGAACGACGATTGTCCAGGGACCGCTCCGTACAAATCTAAAATGTGTTTCGGTTCATTCGAGATGTTCATCAGGTCCGGCGCACTGGACTGCATTTTGAAAGCCATCTCAAACGAATGGATCCGAGCCGCGATTTCCGGATCACCTGTGGCTCCCAGCCGAGTTTCATTGAGCTGACGTAGCGTATCCAATGATTCACGCTGAATTTCATTGTCAATTCCACGCGGATTGGACAGATACAGGACTGGTTCATTTCCGCTACGAAACAGCACGCCCTGATAGACAGTCGGCAGAAAACCGCAGCCCCAATTCGAACTGCCGCCACTGGGGCCTTTCTTCCCGGAGCTAAAGACGACAAAACCTGGTAAATCCTGGGCTTCACTCCCTAGACCATACAATGACCAGGCACCCATGCTGGGACGGCCAAATTGTTGAGCTCCGGTATTCATCATAATCTGGCCGGGCGCGTGATTGAACGCGTCCGTCGCCATCGATTTCACGATTGCGATGTCATCGACGACCGTCGCAAGATGCGGAAGTAATTCCGAGAGCTCCGCGCCACATTTCCCGTGTTTGGCGAATTTGAATTTTGGCCCCAGTAGCGTGGAATTGGGATTAATGAACGCCGCCCGATAGCCCTTCAATAACTCCGCGGGGGGGAGTTTGCCGTCCCATTTGGTGAGTTCCGGTTTGTTGTCAAACAACTCCAGATGGCTGGGGGCTCCAGCCATGAACAGGAAAATGACTCGCTTTGCTTTCGGGGCGAAATGAGGCACTTTGGGAAGCATCGGATTCACCACGGCGGGCGCGGCGATTCCAGCGGCCGGCACTCCGAGCAAAGAATATAAGGCGGCCGAAGCGAGTCCGACACCACAATCTTGCAAGAACCAGCGACGCGCGATTTCCTGTCCGAGACCTGGAGAAGTCACATCCGCTGGCCGCGAGGAGAGTTGTGGCATGTCTGATCGCATGATAGTTGGTCTCAAGTCCGAAAAACAATTCCCGAAACGGTCGATTCACCATAGAGAGTCTCTTATGATCATAAGCTGCGAAGTTCACGTTGTGAAATGAGAAGCCTTCAACTCCCGGTGAGAGTGAAATGCCAGCCATCTTTGAATATCTGCACGCGGTCACTCCGGAAGAAATCGACGAACTTGGACACGTCAATAACATTCGGTATCTGAATTGGATGCAGCGGGCGGCCGTATGCCATTCCGATGTCCAAGGGTGGACCACCGCCGATTATTATCGGATTGGGATGGGTTGGGTGGTCAGAAGCCACCAGATCGAATATCTCCAGCCCGCCCTGCCGGGGGATTCGATTGTCGTCCGCACCTGGGTCGCAGACTTGAAGAAAGTGACGTCCTTGCGGCGATTTGAAATTCGTCGCCCAGCTGACGACACGCTGCTGGCACAGGCAAGCACCAATTGGGCGTTTATCAACTTTCAGACGCGTACGCTTTGTCGCATTCCGCCGGAGGTGAGCAGCGCGTTTGAAGTTGTTACGCCATAATCGGGGGGACAACGCTGGACTTCACCCGATTGGCATTGGCCCAGCCCCGCTCCCGTTGCGTAGCGAACCCGGATAATTCTTGGTCTAACACAAACCCGAAGCGTAAGCGAGTGCGTCGACGTGACTTGATATCGATTGGTCAACCTGGGAGCCAGTGACCGCGTGATACGACCTCGACGCAGCGCGAACAGATGGCAACTCTCTCTTATGCGCTCGATTGCGCTTTTTGAAGTTGGGCTATTTTGAGACGGAACAGACAGGCGCACCGTCCAAGAATCCCGCCCCCACTGACACGGGGTCTGTGGTGACGTAGTGCCATAGATACCGCGCACGGTTAAGAACGAGACGTTTGATCGCGGGGATCAATATTGAAAAAGACTCATTCGTGGCCGCGAACAGTAGAAATAGCACAACTTCAAAACTTGCGCTTCGGGCTTGTATGTTGCGGTGAATCATCGGAGTGAGGGATTTCAGGGCCTCGAGTTCCACGAAGCCAAGTTGCCAAACCTTGAGCGTCGGACCAAAAATGGGGCGAACCGCCCAATTCTCTGGTGAGATTGGCTGCAAATATCCCTCACGGAGCTTCCGGTCAACCGGCATTGTGTCACGTAAAAAACTCATGGGACGCAGAAGTCCCAAAGGTCTTCTACGTCCCAATCATTTCAGACGGACGAGCTTCCGGCGCCGTATCCGTTAATATCTCGATTTTGCTTGAACTGCGGACGAATCAATAGCTCCAACCCTGTTACGGTGTCCCGTAGCCCAATCCGAATATGACCGCTGCTTCAACCGCAGCAGCTTTGGGATTGAGTGGCGGTTGATACATCTTATACGGCACATAGTCGCCAGGAGTGTACCAGCCCAAAGGGGAAATTCGGGAACAGGGATGATTGATCGTCATCTGGTAGGGCAGTGCCGCCAATTGCACAGTGAACTTGCCGACTGATGCAAAAGGCTGAATATAGAACGGCAACGTATGACCATAGCGCTCAAGCGTCGGATCTTCGAAATAGAGCGGTTGGTGATTAAACTTAGTTGCTTCCCAGGTGAATACTGTTTCTGGTGAAACCCGGGCCACATAGGGCGCATGTCCCAATTTTACATAGCGTTTGGGATCTTCTTCTGGAATCTGACGGCCGGGGGTTGGGTTTCGATTTTGTTGCACCGGCTGAATTTCCGAGATTTTCGGCAATTTAGCCGGATCACGCACCGGAGGGGCCAATCGCATGTCGTCATTGCCCTGATACAGCTTCGCCAATTCTTCTTCCGTGGGCACCTTGGTGAAGGGCTTCGGCTGCGATCCGAGCCGCACTCGCCCGGGTTCTACGTGCGGTGCACGAATTGGTCGTTCTGTCGGAACACCGTCAGGCGATTCTTCGACCGGAACCGCGGTCTCGCCGGGGAGCTCGAGATTTTTTGCATTCGGGGGCAAGCCGGGCTGCGCCAAGTCGGCAGGTTCGGAAATCAGCGGATCAGCCGCCGCACTCTTGGCGGGAGTCTGTAGGCGCAGTGCTTTGCTTTCTCGCTCTTTACGATTTCGAAGCCACTCTTCGTGAGCTTTCTCCATCTGATGGACTTTATCCATCCGTTCTTTTGCCGAACGGTCTTTCAGCCGCTTGAGAGCGGCGGAATCATAGTCGCTGCCCACTTCTCGGGGCTCCGCCTGAGGCGCGGCAGTAACTGGCTGCTGCTCGGTCGTTGCCGGTTCGGCGATGACAGGATTCAAAGTCGCGGGTTCTGCTGTCGTAGCTTGTGTGGCGGCAGGTTCTACGGCGGAAACTTGAGTCACCCTGGCGCGTCCAGCGACTTCAGATTCGGGTTGCGACTCTTCCTCGAAAGGGTTGTTTTGAGCTCGGATCACCTTGATGACGTTGCGGCCCGATGCTGTCCGTGACTTTTTCGCGACGGTAGCTGGCTTCGTTGTGCTTGCCGGCTTCGTTGTCGAAACCGGTTTGTCCGCCGCTGAACTACCTGTTGGCAGTCCCATTGTCGCCAAGCCGAGAGCACAAGCCAGCCCCGTACTCAGCCAGGATTTATCCTGCATCCAATGGAGCATGTTCCGCCGTATAATTCGGCGCTTCTTGAGTAATGACGATATCATGCGGATGGTTCTCCCTAACCGATGCGGGCGAGATTTGTATGAAGCGCGCTTCCGTGCGCAGTTCCGCGACTGTCCGAACGCCACAGTATCCCATGCCTGCTCTGAGTCCTCCGATGAGTTGGAAGATGAGACTGCTCAGAGAGCCACGGTAGGGGACTCGGCCTTCGACCCCTTCTGGCACGAACTTCTGGGATTTTGTCTCACCATCGCCACTGACAGCCTGGCGATATCTCTCGCTGCTGCCTTTGGCCATGGCTCCCATCGAGCCCATGCCGCGATACTGCTTGAACGTGCGGCCTTGGTACAGTATCACTTCTCCTGGACTTTCTTGCAATCCCGCTAATAAGCCTCCCAGCATCACCGTGTGGGCTCCTGCGGCCAGAGCCTTCGAAATGTCACCGCTATAGCGAATTCCGCCATCAGCGATAATTGGAATGTTGGTACCTTGTACAGCCTTGGCGGCACTGGCAATTGCGGAAAGCTGCGGAACTCCGACGCCCGAGATAATTCGGGTAGTACAGATCGACCCAGGGCCAATTCCGACCTTTACGGCATCGACGCCCGCCTTGACCAAGGCTGCCGCGCCTTCCGTAGTTGCCACATTTCCCGCGATTACCTCAATTGCCGGCCAACGCCGTTTGATTTCTTGTACTGTTTCTACGACGTTCTTGGAATGGCCATGAGCCGAATCGACGACTAGAACGTCAACGCCTTTCTCAATCAGGGCTTGCGCTCGCTCATAGTTGCCCACACCGACCGCCGCCCCGACTCGCAGGCGACCCCTCAAGTCCTTCGACGCCAGCGGAAACCGCAGGTTCTTGTCGATGTCCTTGATGGTAATTAAGCCCTTTAGTTGGTAATTGTCGTCCACCAGCAGCAGTTTCTCGACCTTATTCACACGAAGAATTCGCTGAGCGTCTTTTAAATTGGTCTGTTCGGGAGCAGTGACGAGCTTGTCTTTCGTCATAACTTCTGAAATACGAGTCTCTTTCGACTCGAGGAACCGCAAATCTCGACGCGTCAGAATTCCCATTAGCCTGCCATTCAGCGTAATGGGAACACCTCCGATGTTGCGGGTGTCCATGATCTCGCACGCTTGCCCGACGGTCGCATCGGGCGGAAGTGTCACAGGGTCGACAATCACCCCGTGTTCGCTCCGTTTCACACGATCGACTTCCATCGCCTGTTGTTCGATGGTCATGTTTTTGTGAATGATGCCGATACCGCCCTCCTGGGCCAGAGCGACGGCCATGTCGCTCTCGGTAACGGTATCCATCGGGCTGCTGACGATTGGGACGTTGAGGGGAATGTTTCGAGTCAGCATTGAGCGGACGTCGACGTCAGCCGGCAGCAATTCACTGTAAGCGGGTTCCAACAACACATCATCAAACGTCACGCCGCGATAAGCGATGCGAAGTTCCATGATTTCCTGCCTCTCTTTTTCGAAGAGACTTCCAAAGACAAGAAATGCCACTCCTGCAAGGGGTGGCGTTTCGCAGTTTCTGAAAATCTTGATTGGATTGGCTCGTTTCATCACAAAAATGATAAATCGAGTTCTTACGATTCAAACGTCGTCTTTCCCAATAGATCCGCCACGGAACAAGCAAATTTGGGGAGTAATTTGCGATCCGCTAATTCCATCGAATCCGTCAAAATGATTGGTTCCTGAGTTGCAGTGTGAATCGTGATTGTCCTGGTTCGAGGATTGACAACCCATCCTTCTAATGCTCCAAATTGGATGAACTCATCAACCTTGTCATGGACATTCTGGATTCGGTCACTCGGGGAGATCACTTCGACTACGAGATCAGGCGCACCCAAGAAATATCCACGACGCATGATCAGCCGGGACTCTCGGGCTTTCGAAATGTACGCGACATCGGGGGCGAGGAGAGTATCCGTGTTCTCTGCAAGTAGGAACCCCGTATCGCCAGACACGACCAATCCTAGATTACATTCCTCGACGTAGGAGAACAGCTTGCCAGCAATTCTGGCAATGATGAGGCCATGCACCAATCCCGGTGGAGGCATTGTCGTCAGCTCTCCCTTTCGAATCTCTCTCCGATATCCGTCGTCAGGAAATCGGACCAATTCTTCGACCGTCATCGTTGGAGTGATGGTAGACATTGCAATAAACCTCGAAGCGATACTCCCCTCACCTGATTTTAAGAAGCATCTTTCGCCTTTGCGTCTAAACCAGCCTTAAAAGCATTACTGACGCGCACCAGGATATCTGGCTCCATCGTTTCTGCCCTTGCCCCGTCGATAAATCCGAACGGCTTCAAGAGATCATCCACTTCGGCCTTTTCCAAATGCTGGCTGTACATGCCGATCAGCACGCTACGTAAGTGCTTACGTCGATGTGAGAACACCCGTCGCACAAAATCATGAAAAAAGTCTCGGTCGTCAATTTTGTCCTGCAGCTTGGTATCCCGATAGACACGGACGATGGCTGAATCGACGGTCGGACGTGGCCAGAAGACGGTCGGCCCGAGCTTCTTCAGGATCTTGACGCGACCTTGGGCCTGCATCATCACGGCCAAAGCACCATAACCATCTTCGCCCACTTGCGAACGCATCTTGTCAGCCAATTCCCATTGGATCGTACTGATCATCTGGGTCCACGGTAGATCGCTGGCCATCAGGTTGGACATCACGGGAGTTGCGATGCAGTAGGGCAGGTTCGCAACGAGTTTCAGGCGGCGATTCGGCGAAACTGCCAGCTTTTCTCGCAACACGGCCATGACTTCGGGCGCGAAATTGTTCTTGTTCTTCAAGGCATCGCAATGCAGCAATGTGACATTGTCGCGACCTTCGACCGCGTCTTTCGCCAGTGCGTACATCCGTGGGTCAATTTCCACGGAAACGACATCTCCGGCACGCAGCGATAGAAACGCCGTCATACTGCCGGTGCCCGCTCCGACTTCGAGAACCACGTCGTCGGGCTCGAGATCGGCGACCTCGACGATGAACGAGATCAGATTGAGATCAATCAGGAAATTCTGGCCGAGGTCATGCCGGGGATGGAAACCGTGCTTTTCGAACACTTCCATCAAATGCGTTCGAGTCTGGCGAACAACGTCTCTCATACTTTGCGGCAGCCCGTCCGGATGTCTTGGGAAGTTTTTCCAGCACGAAGGCCGCCAAGTCTGTCGCCGCGATTGAAAATCGCGCAACGCTTGAAAACGGACACCCGACGAAAAAATTCCGGACGACCCATTCCTCTGCCGCGAATGCGTTCATCCGCTTAGATGAAAAAACACTCCCCCGACAGTCGTATGATTCTACGGTCATTGGACACGGGATTCAACCGCAGTCTTATTCGGTCTCGAGTTGGGGCAGGATGCCGGTTTCGACGGCCAATCGCAATGCCTCGGGGCTGGCGTCCCACGCTGCCTGATATGTAAGTTCTAAGGGCACCATCACGTGCAGATCTTCGATGAGGAATAAGGGCATATCTGGAAGCGAGTCGCCAACCGCAATTGGCTCAACATATGCGGTCTGCTCGCCACTTGATTGATAAGACGCAAGAATTCGGTCTTTTCCCGTTGGAAACGTGAATTCTTCATCCAGGATCTCGTCCCAAATGGCCTTGTGAATCCCAAACGGGTCGCGTGGCGTGGGTGGGAAAATGTCAACCACGAGAACATGGATACCCACTCGAAGGAAATCGATGGTTTTCTCGACAAAATCACGCAGTGCGGACCGGCTGTCCTTGTTTCCCGGCGACAGAATCTCGATCACTGCGACGATTCGTCCGAGTTGATGCTTGATGACGATCCGATTGGCGCGGTCGGAGTAAATCTCATTCGCCGAACGACGTACAATTCGTGTTACCGGCTGGATTTGTGTGGCTACTCCGCCTTTCATTTCTGGATCCAAGCGATTCCGATGATTCCAGCCTTCGATTGCCAACACATCAGGTTCCTTAGGGCCTGCCCGCTGCTCAACGAGCGCCGACAGTCCTTTTGGAAGTCGACCGCGATTTAGCGTCGTAGTGATTTCAATCGACCAGTGCTGATGAAAATGGTGGAATAATCCCGCAGGGACTCGATTCCAATCGTGAAGCGGCATGGCAAGCCTTTCTTTTCTGACGAGCGAACCGGATTGGTCTTGTACTTAGGCTCTCCTCGCTCATCGAACCGAGCTTTTCGATAACGAAAATCAAAAGCATCCACTTTCGACAATAGCAAAGAATTGTATCCAACGTGCTTGATTCAAGGTATGATTATTGCGTTACAGCAGATGAGAATTGGATGATCGATTTTTTCGATGCTCGTTCTGCGCGACAGCAATCCCTCGTGGCATTTCCACTCGAGGCGCGTTTGAAAGCGATCCGTTGAATTGACTGACAGGTCAGCAGACCCTCCGGTTTTGCTTTGGAGTTTGATCATGAAGAATTTGCGAGCCGAAACGGGGTCTGGCGCGATTGAGTTGGGGAATGACAGAATTCCGCATTCAATTCAGCCTCAATCTCGTCGCGACTTCCTGTTTCAAGCGGGCGGCGGATTCGGTTCGCTGGCACTGCTGAGCTTGTTGACGCAGGACGGAATTCTGTCCGGTCGAACAGCTCTCGGCGCGGAAGCGGCACCCAGCATTATCAATCCGTTGGCTCCCAAGAAAGGGCCATTGGCGGCGCGTGCCAAAAGTGTGATCTTTTTGTTCATGGATGGCGGACCAAGTCACCTCGACACTTTTGATCCGAAGCCCAAAGTCAATGAGTTCGCAGGCCAACCGCTGCCGAAATCGGTCGAGCGAGTGATCACGCCAATGGGTGTTTCAGAGAATCCGCTGCTCGCCAGCAAGCGAAAATGGAAGCAATATGGCCAGTCAGGCATTCCTGTTTCCGACTGGTATTCGCACGTTGGAGAATGCGCTGACGATCTGTGTGTGATCCGATCCTGCTGGGCCAACGGTTTGAATCACGTCGGTTCTGTCTGCCAGATGAATACAGGTAGCATTCTCGCTGGCCGCCCGAGTCTCGGGGCCTGGGTGACGTACGGGCTGGGTTCCGAAAATCAAAACCTGCCTGGTTTCGTCGTGCTACTCGATGGTGAGCGAGAACCCCCGGGTGGTAGCCGAGTCTGGGGTACGGGTTTCATGCCGGCGACCTATCAAGGCACGCGGTTCCGCAACGGTAAGGATCCGATTCTGCATCTCAATCCTCCCGATGGAATCTCAGGGCCCCAGCAGCGCCAGCAACTCGATTTTATCGCGCAAATGAATCGCAAACACAAGGAGCAACGGCCGCAGGATACGGAATTGGAAGCCCGGATCGCTGCTTATGAGCTCGCTTATCGGATGCAGGCGAATGCACCTGAAGCGGTCGATCTGACCAAGGAAACAGCCGAGACTCAATCGCAATATGGGCTGAATGAAACCGAAACAGCGGCCTTCGGACGCAACTGCCTGATGGCTCGTCGACTTGTGGAACGAGGTGTCCGATTCATCCAGCTCTATTCCGGTTCTGGCAGTCAATGGGATGCCCACTCAAAGATCGAAGAGAACCACACAAAGTTCTGCCGCCAAACCGATAAACCAATCGCAGGTCTCCTGAAAGATCTCAAGCAGAGAGGCCTTTTGGAGTCAACTCTGGTGATCTGGGGCGGCGAATTCGGTCGGACGGCCATGTCCGAAAAAGGAGACGGACGGGACCACAATCCTTACGGTTTCTCGATGTGGATGGCTGGTGGCGGAGTCAAAGGCGGACGAATTGTCGGCCAGACGGATGATTTCGGACTGCATGCCGTTGAGAATCGTGTACACGTTCACGACCTGCACGCCACGATTCTCGATCTCATGGGCCTGGACCACGAACAGCTCTTGTTCCAGCATCAAGGTCGACCGGAAAGGCCCACCGTGAACGAAGGCCGGGTCGTCGAGGAAGTGTTTACGTAACGTTAGTATCAGCGTTTGGAATGGCCGTTCAGCTCCTTCAAGTCATGATCGAGCTAAGCCACTCACTCGTACTGATTGGGAAAGCCCATGATTCCCGACTTTAACGATGCCGGTTACCTGCCGGGAGGTATCCATAAGGCAACATTGGACGAGATTGCAGTGCGATTCGGGCAGGCTTCGGAAATTCGACGTGTGCAATTGGAGTCGCTGCGGTGGATGGTAGAATTAGCATGGCGGGCGGGAGTTGGGCGGATTGTCGTGAATGGAAGTTTTGTGACCAACAAGTGGGAGCCCAACGACGTCGATTGTGTACTTCTAATCGAGCCCGGCTTTCCTCGCGACGCGGATGCGGAAGCCGAATTGCTGGCTGGACTGCCATTTATTAACATGGAATTCGTCGACGCGGAAGCATTTCACCAGTTCACCGAGCGGATTTTTGGTACCGATCGCAATCTTCAGCCAAAGGGCTTGAT
>JAQGHT010000868.1 GCA_028291565.1 Planctomycetaceae bacterium
TAATGCCGCAGCAATTCCGCAGTCGGAGCGGTTCCATGGTAGTCGCAACCTGTTTGGTCGCGGTGATGTGGGTGGGAGCGGCGGTCATCACCGCACTGACACTTATGGGAGAAATTCGATGAGTAACGCTGCGAACCAAGGCCGGCAAGGGAGCGCGCGGTGTGGCAAACCGCATACTCAAAGATGAAGGGCCATCACCTGTTTGCGTGCGTTTTCGCACAGTTCGCGACCGTTCTCCGCAAATTCGAGACGAATCCGCACATAGGCACTGTATGCTATGTTATATAATGTTATACTGCGCATGGCAGCGGTCGGAATCTCATGATTCTGCAAGGCAGCGCCGATAAAGCTGGCGACCAAAAGATAAAAGGAGTCTTTTATCTTGAATAGGGAACGGATTGGAACGCCTTCGATCAGGGATGTGCCACGATGCTGCATGCACGAATGATATTGGGACTGGGACTGCTGCTTGTCTTCTCGACGCGTGGTATGGCGAATGACCTGGCGTAGCCCGAAGATCCATTGTCGCCGCTCTGGACCTGTTCAACCTCGGATCGACAAATGTGGCCGGCAATAACATCGTCACAGGCGCTTATGGTGTCAAATTCAAACCCAACAACAAAATGGAATTGCGCGTGGCCTATGAAATTCCCTACACCGCCCGTCGAGACATTATCCAGAATCGGCTGATGGTGGACTTGATCATTCGCTATTAAGAGTGAGAGGCCTCAATAGGCTGTTGATTCTTGGACCTTGAACGCGCTCCTCAGCATATTGGCACGCTGGTACGGATCCTGGCCACGTCTCACTGCTGAGCGAATCGAATGACCATGCAACCGGCAAGGTTCAGGCGGGGCTGTTCGCGACGGTTTTCGTTCCATGACAGACATGTCAGTCATAAGAGAGCGGATTTCTCTGGTGGCGATGGGAAGATTTCGGTTGAGTTGGGGGGGGAAGGCGGCGCTGCTGTCGCAGTGCCGCCTTTCGGCCAAATCGGGCAGAGGCAATACGAAGTTGTGCATTCACATGGTCACCGGCCGATATCATCATTTGGCTTGGGATACGATTTCGCTCACTTCCTCAGGCGAGTAAGAGAAAATAGGGCGAATCTCGACTTCGGAATCTTCGGTCATCGGGCTGCGCTTGACCCACGCAATGGCCTCGTCCATCGATTTCACCTGCCAAATCATGTAACCGGCTATCACCTCCTTGGTTTCGGCAAACGGGCCGTCCGTAACAATACGGTCTTTTTCGAAGCACCGAACACGAACGCCTGTGGAACTTGGCATCAGGCCTTCACCGACGAGCACGATTCCTGCCTTGACCAGTTCCTCATTGAATTTGTCCATCTCTTCCCACGCTTGCGCGGTTGGCATCACCCCAGCTTCAGTATCCTTAGTGGCCTTGCCGAACACCATAACTCGCATGTTTTGTCCTCACTTGTGCGTAAGTTGCGCTCCCCATTGAGACTGGCTCAGCAAGCCGATTTGCCGCGCTCACTTCAATGTCGAACGGGCCAGGACGAAATCGACACTCCTGAAACAGAATTTCTCAAAAAATGGATAAAGAGTCTCGATATGTGTCACCAGAGTCATCCGGCGTCGCCCCGCAAAAGTTCAAATCCCGTCGCCAGTTGCTTCCGCAACCAGTGGCCGAATTTGAGTTTGTGAAACATTCGAGGTGTTCGGGGTTGAACTAAACCCCAAGACGATTGTAGAGATCCGCAAGGTTCCCAAAGGCGCACGTCGCCCCACGGCGGAATGGGATGGGGTGGATCCGAGAGAACCTGCGCAATAGGTTACTCACTGGAACGCAAGTTACTCACTCGCCGTGGTTGAATGCAATTTGGCCGCGGGTTGAATTTCTCATCCACGTCATATGCAATCATCTGCCCAACTCGAAACGGATGCTTTCTCGCTTCCAGAAGCAACTCTTGACCAGACTTCCACAGCTTATGATTCCGCTTCCGAATTCGGTATCGTCGCCTTGACCGCCGCTTGCTCATGGTTCCCTCTCGCACTGCCCTGCGTCTACTTTGGCCTGTCATTGCCGCGCAGCACCCGGACAGATCGGACGATGTCAAACTCGAAGCGATACAGAAATTTGTCGAAGACTCCTCGAGATCTGTTGTATGTTCTCGTCCAACTGTTTGATCCGCCGGGAGTTATCGCTGCCTTTCAGTTTGGGCCGCAAAACCGATTGCGCTGAACATCTGGCCGATCATTCTCCTGGGGGCCAGACACCACCGAGTGACGACACCAGATCAGAAGATGGACCGAACGTGATCATAATATTAAAGCGGTTGCACATGACTTTCTATTTCACCGCTTCGTTGGTGCGTGTCCACTGAGCGACGGGGCGGCCGTCTTGCCGCCACCATGAGCCAGCTTTTTCCTGCGGCCAGCCAGCGGGTGAGTCTTCCCATGTCTCCTGCCGACCGTACGCAGTGAGATCGAGCAACTGGAGAGTGGGCAACATGGCCTCGATTCCTCGCCATTTCGTTGCATACGTTTCAAACACCTCATCGCCGACCCGCAGGTAGCAGCGGAGGTCACCACCGTCTCGGGTCGCCAATGCGTTTCCGGAGTCGGCGGTCGAGTACCATGGCTGGGTCCAGCCCATGAAGTCTCGGTAAGCCATCAACTCGTCCAAGGGGCCGCTGCTGAAAACGGCATAGGTCACATCCCGCGCGGCGAGATAAGCGCGGACGGCGGAATTCATTGCTGTCTGGCTGTGCGTGCAGCCCTCACACTGCTTGTGGTGCGGCGCGCCCTTCTTCCACATGAAGTGATAGACCATCAACATGCGGCGGTCTTCAAACACCGCGTTCAAGGGGACGGGGCCGTTTGGCCCCGTGACCATGACCGGCTCCATTCGTGTCATCGGTAAGCGCCGCCGAGCGGCTGCCAGTTCGTCGCCGGCGCGAGTGTGTGCCTTCTCGCGGACCAGCAGTTCGGCACGCGCTCGCTCCCATTCATCTCGGGGCACGATTTTGGGGGTTGCCTGTTCTGACATGGCGTTCTCCGATCCACATGCGTGGCCCGTCAAGAGTTCGTTTGCGTAATCACTCACAGCTTTGGGGACATCAACCACGACATGCCGCCTCGATTGCGGCGATGTCGATCTTTTGCATCTGCATCATCGCATCAAAGGCGCGTTTGGCAACTGCAGGATCGGGATTAGTGATTGCTTGAGTCAGAGCCAAGGGCGTAATCTGCCATGACAGGCCCCATTTATCCTTACACCAACCGCACTGACTCTCTTGTCCGCCGTTGTTGACGATAGCGTTCCAATAGCGATCCGTCTCGGCCTGATCAGCGGTTGCGACCACGAACGAGAATGCTTCGTTGTGCTGGAACGCGGGACCGCCATTAAGTCCGAGACAGGGAATGCCCAACACGGTGAATTCGACCGTCAACGCGTCCCCTTTTTTTCCGGATGGAAAATCTCCCGGTGCACGGTACACCGCGCCAACGGAGGAATCGGGGAAGGTCCTGGCGTAAAACCGTGCCGCTTCCTCGGCGTCGCGGTTGTACCACAGGCAAATCGTGTTCTTCGCTTGTTTCGACATCTCAATTCCCTCATGTCGTGAATAATCGGACCCCAGGGACAATGGCTCAGCCGACATTCCTTGTTCTTATTAAATCACGGCAATTCTTATACCGTTCCGCAAAGGTGGCCGGTACGCGAGTGACCGTTCCAGGCGCACCGCTGCTTCCGAAGTAATCCGCGTCTTGCAGGCGATCGTCTGATAGACAGGTTTCGTATTATAGTCTATCCAGGCAGCGAGTTCCTTTTGGGTGATCTTCGATGTGTCGGCAGGTTTCTTACAAAATGTTCCCCCGTCTCGGCATCCGAATGCCCATAAAGTATTCACAGAGTTCGCTTGAGGCCTGGTCCATCTGAAATGTTCATGCATGCTACTTAGCCTCTTTCCCAGCTGGACCGCAATAGAAATGACCGCGTCCGGGCGATTGGGGCTGGCTCGGTTAACAGTGGCTCTAGCGGTTTAACCTTGCATTTGCTGATTTTCCCCCTCTCCCCGGCGAACCAGGGCGATGGTCAAGCGGTGTAAACTTTATGAAAGCCAGGGTTTCACGCAAATATCTCTTTGCCCATCAAAGAGAGTTTCCATTGTTCTATTTGCCTCCTGAAGAAGCAGGAAACGTCTTGATTTCTTCCAATGGTGGCCGTAAGATGGAGTCGAGTCACGACAGCGTTTTCGGGCCAGAACGCCGCACACCGTTGTCGTAGGGTATTACATTGAAGCGGATTTCTTTCGCGCAAGCGCTGTTTCAATGAGTGAGCCGACGTGGCGGAGCACCTCGAGTGCCTCGCCGCGTCGGCTTTTTTGTTTGGCATCTTGCTCTTATCTCGCAAAATTAAAGACCGCTGCGAAGCTTGCATGCTACAGCTGTTGTTCGGGCCAGGGACAATATCTCATTGATACCGCCGCAAATCAGGTCCGAGAGCTGGAAAACGCAAGATGAATTCTTTTCGGCTGCTCACTTAAGGATCGGCAAATGAATAACTGTCGGAACTTTTTCCATATTTTCGAGCCTTGCTACGGGCTTGGAAGCCCGTGCTACGGGCACTTATTGATGCGCCGATCCTAAGCGGGCGTTCGTCGGCTGATTCACAGTTCGCCACCGACATCAACCATTAGCCAACGTAATCCAAAATTCTGACGCACAAGTTTCACCGGCTGGGAATCAATATGTTTTTACGTGACTGGCTGAGTGGTTTTCGCACTTGCGTATATTTCTCGTCGCTGGCTCATAGATATTCTCCGAGCGGAAGTCTAGCGCGTCGACGCCGCGGCATATCTTCCTCATCCAATGCCGCAACGATCGAAGTGCTTGAAAATCGCGCGCTTCTTTCGGGAAGTCCCGCTGGGCTTTCGCTGCTCAGCTACTCAACCTACCTCGGAGGCAGTTCGAATGATACCGCTGGCGACATCGCAACAGACGCCGAGGGGAACACTTACGTTATCGGAACGACGGAATCCGCGACGATCGCAGGTCAAGCAACTGGTCCCGATAATGGTCAATCTCGGGCGTTTATTACCAAGTTCAAACCTGATGGGCAAATTGAATACATCAAGGTCCTGGGGCCAACTCCCCTGAATGATACTGCTGGGTTCTCACAGACGATCGGCGAATCAGTGGCCGTAGGACCCGATGACTTGCCTTATGTGACATATCTCAGCATTGAGGGGGAATATCTCACTTACACCAGCACCTCTGAGATTCACACCTCGAAATTGTCCGCTGATGGCACATCCGTATTTGACACAGCTGTCCCGGTGCCGGATGACGTCAGTTCAACGGCGCCATATGGTTATCTGGCACCAACATTCGTCGCTGCGGGGGGATTTGCGGTCGATAACTCGGGGAATGCCTATGTGACGTATGAAGTATTACGTCCAATCAAGACTGCTGACGGGTCCGCTGGCTCTGAAGAATATGATAGTTTTATTACGAAGCTGGACCAGACCGGAGCTGCGGAGTTCACCAATCCCTTGCCTGTTCTGCCTCGCGCGATTGCAGTTGATGGGCAGCACAACATCTATCTGACAGCAACTACCGATCAGAAAGACCTGCCGGTTTCTGCCAATGCATTGCAGGCCAACAGAAACGACAGCCCGATCAATGCGGGGTTTTCTGTCGATGTTTATGTCGCGATGCTCGATCCGACCGCGTCCAGCCTGCTCGCGGGGACTTATCTGGGCGGCAAGTCCATCGATCTCGCTGGGGGAATCGCCATCAACCCGAGCCAGCCAGGTGTCGTCTATCTGGCCGGCGCAACGTCGTCGGTGGACTTCCCGCTCAAGAATCCATTCCAAGATGAGCTGAACAACTCAAGTATCAGCGGTGGCATGTATGACGGCTTCATCACCGTGCTGAATGTCATGACCATGAAGCCAGTGGCTTCGACATTTCTTGGCGGCAGTATCGATCGTCGCAATCCCGCATTGGGCGGAAACGGTCAGGACGTATTGAGTGATATTGCCCTCGATAAGTCCGGTCAAGTTTACGTGGTTGGGGAATCGAATTCTTCGGATTTTCCTGTGGCCAGCCCGTTGATACCGACGTATACTCCGGGCCCCACGCTCTCTGACCACGTCCCGCCGTTTTACGATTTTGTGATTTCCAAGTTCGATGCCAACTTGTCGACATTGGAATTCTCCACCTATTTCGGTGGCAGCGGCCAAGACAGCGCGGCGAGTGCCATCGATCCGGTCTTCACCTGGGATGGCACGGGTCCGCGGCTGGCATTGGATTCGAACGGCACGATGCATATCACTGGCACCTCAAAAGGTGACGTCCGGGAGTTCGTGAGCGGTAAGCTTGTTCCCACAGATGATTTTCCGATT
>JAQGHT010000945.1 GCA_028291565.1 Planctomycetaceae bacterium
ACCCAACTTGCCTGGATAGATTCGGGGGTTTGCACTACGCCCCAAGAAACAGCGTGCGTGGTGCAAAAACCCAATGACCACCGCGACTCTTCGGGTGCACGGTTCGGTGGGGTTTGGATTTTGGATAAGGACATTCTCCTCAAGCGCTACCAAGCATCGAGAATTGCCGGGCCGCTTGACGCGACCCGGCGACGGATTGATACTCACGCGGTCTCATCAAACTTCGCGGATGAGAATGGCGCGTACCGAGCGTTTAGTGCGACTTCACTCGGGTGTCCCGGTTGGAATGGCAAATCTCCACAGATTACTTTTAAATCGACCGGCAAATGCTTGGTGAACGCAGAACAATTCCCATTGTCGAGGAGACTGCCACATCCTCGAGAAAAATAATTCCACTTGATCCTTAAGGGACTTGCGATGCCTCGCCGCTGCTCAATTCACCTGGTCCTATTCTCTGTGGGCTGTTTTTTACTGATTGATTCGCTTGCGGCTCAAGAGGAGCGCATCGAATCGACAACGGACCTTGTCGGCCGCTCCAGAGATGACGTGATTGTCACGCCCGTGAATCAAGTTTTGACTCCCTATGGCCGGCAGGTCGAACTGGCAGGGCTTCGTCCACAAGCACTGGCTTTGTCGCCGGATGGCAAGCGCCTGGTCGTGTCGGGAAAGACGAGCGAGTTGCTGGTCATCGATCCGGAAACGGCGAAAGTCATTCAACGAGTCGCTTTGCCAGGCGATGGCCAGAAGGAACCGCCCGCGGTCGTCTCGCCGAATATTCTAATTCCCGATTTCAGCGGCCAGGTCAGTTACACCGGACTGATTTTCTCCCACGATGGGAAGCGGATCTTTCTGAGCAATGTCAACGGATCGATCAAGGTCTTTTCGGTCAACGCCGCGGGTATCATTCATCCGTCTCACACAATCGCATTACCAGATGCTCTGGCGCCACGACGCAAGCCCGAAATCCCCAGCGGACTGGCTCTGTCGACCGACGACGCGAAATTGTATGTGTGCGGCAACCTGTCGAATCGATTGCTGGAAATCGACACCGCCAAAGGAACCGTATCGCGATCCTTTGACGTGGGAATGGCTCCCTATGATGTCGTGCTGGCCGCCGACAAGGCGTTCGTCAGTAACTGGGCTGGCCGACGGCCGGGAGCTGCAGATCTGACCGGACCTGCTGGACGCGGAACCAATGTTCGAGTTGACCCCCTACGACACATCTCCAGTGAGGGCTCGGTCAGTATCGTGCGGCTGACAGAAAATCGAGTCTCCACCGAACTGCTGACCGGTTTGCATGCCTCTGGTCTTGCGGTCTCTCCGGACCAGAAATATGTCGTCTGCGCGAATGCGGGCAGCGACCATATCAGTCTGATTGATGTTCAGAAAGAAACACTGGTCGGCAATGTGTGGGCCAAGAGCAAGCCGTCCGATCTTTTCGGCGCCTCACCGAATGCCCTGGCTTTTGACGCGACAGGCAAGACGTTGTATGCCGCGAACGGCACGCAAAATGCCATCGCTGTGTTTGATTTCGATCCAGAAGATCGGGGCGAAACGAAATTGAAAGGTCTGATTCCGGCCGGTTGGTTTCCCGGCGCCGTCGTGTTCGACCCCCATCACAAGGCGCTCTGTGTCGCAAATATCAAAGGCTTGCCGATCAAGCCCAGAAAGCAGGGCAACGGGACGGCGGGATTCAATTCACACCATTATCACGGGTCGGTATCGGTGATGCCCATTCCAAGCGACTCCGATCTGGCGAAACTTTCGGAGCGTGCTGCCAAAAACATCCGCAGTGGCACAATTGCTCAAGCCGCGCTGCCAGCCCGCGCGAACCAGCCAGCCCGAGCTATCCCTGAACGTATTGGTGAACCGAGTCTTATCAAGCATGTCGTGTACATCATCAAAGAGAATCGAACCTATGACCAGGTATTTGGTGCCCTGAAGCAAGGACGAGGCCAGCCTGGCCTGTGCATCTTCGGTGAGGAAATCACGCCCAATCAGCATAAGCTCGTGCATGAATTCGTATTGCTTGACAACACGTATTGTGCCGGAATCTTGAGTGCCGATGGGCATCAATGGAGCACCACGGCCTTCAGTACAGACTATATGGAGAAGAGTTTCGCTGGTTTTCCTCGCAGTTATCCGGACGGCATGGGAATCGATGAAAACGACGCCCTGGCCTATTCACCCGCTGGTTTTCTGTGGGACAACGCGGTGGCGCATCAAAAGTCAATCCGCAACTACGGCGAATTTATGATGCCCCAAGTCCGGTGGCACGATGCAGCAAAGAAAGGGACACCAGACTATCTGGCCTGCTATCGCGCGTGGAAAGGAGAATCCAAAGATGTCGTGTTCGCGAGTGAGCCCTCGATTGAATCGATTCGCGCATTTTCACCGAAAGACTATGTCGGCTGGGAAATGTCGGTCCCGGACCAGTATCGCGCCGATTTCATCATCCGTGAGCTGAAGGAGTTCGAAGCCAAAGGTGAGTACCCCAATTTAACCATCATCTGTCTTCCCAACGACCATACCAGTGGCACAAGTCCCGACTGTCCAACTCCGGCTTCGTGCATGGCGGACAATGACCTGGCACTAGGTCGGATCGTCGACGCGCTCAGTCATTCCAGATTCTGGAACGAAATGGCAATTTTTGCGATCGAGGATGACCCGCAGGCTGGCTGGGACCATGTCAGCGGGTACCGCACAACGGCCTATTGCGTCAGTCCCTATACCAGGCGCAGCCAGGTGGTCAGTACCCAATACAACACGACCAGTATGATTCGCACGATTGAACAGATCCTGGGATTGCCTCCCATGAATCAGTTCGACGCCAGTGCGACGCCCATGTTTGATTGCTTTACAGATAAACTCGATCCAACCCCATTCCAGTCGGTCGCCAATCGAATCCCACTCGACCAGATGAATCCAAAGCCCAACGCGATTCGGAATGAACTGCTCCGCAAAGATGCGGTTGTCTCGGCGACTCTGAATTTTCGTGAGGTCGACAAGGCTCCTGAAGATGTCTTGAATCGAATCTTGTGGCGCGCGATGAAAGGCCCCTCGACAGCGTATCCCGAATGGGCGGTCGGCGCCGAAGACGAATAGCTATGGCTCGTTGCAAAACTATCGCACCGAGCCATAACCAGGCGAATTCAATCCTCGTCCGAACTTCTGTTACGCGGAGAACTGCCCGCCTTACGACTCGTCCGTTTTCGAGTCGGCCGTTCCTCGAGAATACGCTCCAGGGCTTGCTCGTCTCGCTCCGGAAAAGGATCGAGATAGTAGTCGCCGATAATCGCATACCTGATGAACAAGCCGAAGATGACTCCCACAGCCGGCGCAAGCAATACCGGCATATAGCGCTTCGGATTGTCCCAGGCGAGGTTTTGATCAGGTTCGATCACGAAACTGATGATGACCCCAATCACGAGCCCCAGAGGCACGCCGATGTACGGAATCAATCCGGCCAGATTGAATCGCATGCACATTCCATTGCGATAAACAAACCATATTTCCAGCTGATCTCGCAAGCATCGCGGACGTGGTTTAAAAAGTACCTTCCAGAACATCGCTGGCCCGTTCTCACTTGAAGGGGGAAGACTGCCTCACTGAACGCAGCATGCCGCAGAGTTCATTTTGCCTCATAACCGCGCCACATCCAAACGAGCGTATCCGCCAGAGTTTGATCAAATACATTCCCGTCACAGTGCCTGGTCTCACGACTGAAAACATATCTGTAGTCATAATCCTTGGCCTTCAAAGCTGCGGCCGTGCGTTGATTCGCCATGACCCAATTGTGGTAGGTTTCCTCGGGGTCTTTGGCGCGATTGTCGTTTTCAGAAACATGCGTGAAGATTCGCAGCGGTTTCTTCTCGCTGTTTTCGATTAACTTTTTGCTCGAGTGATATTCCCATGCTCCGAGCGGATAAGTAGTTTCTTCCGGTGCGTCATCGTCCTGCTGGTCAACAAACGTTCCAGAATAGGTAATCAAACGACGGAACAGGTCCGGTCGAAACCAACCCATCGTCAGGGCCGCCGCACCACCCGAACTGCATCCCATTGCGGCTCTTCCCCAGGGATCCTGCGTGAAGGCAATGTTGGGATACGCTGCCTTGATGTCTGAATTCTTCAACACGGCCGCCAACACTTCGTCATTGATGAAACGGGCAAAGCGGTCGGACATGGTGTCATATTCGAGACCACGTTCACTTCCCTTTCCATCATTCCCGCCATTTTCGACGGCGATCACGATGAACGCCGGCAGCTTGCGTTTCGGGTCGGTGGAAACTGTCAAATTGTCAAGCGCGTGGCGAATCAGGCCCAGATGACTCGGGCCGTCCAGAGTCACCAGCAAAGGCGCTTTCGTCCCGTCTTTGTAGCTCGCAGGCACATAAACATAGATCTTCCGTTCTTTGCGGACCGGCTTCTTCGGATCGAGCGTCGAATCGTCGCCGCGGAAAATCTTACTGTCCGCCAATCGCATCGAGAATTCGAATGTTTTCCCTTTGGGATTACCTCGGTCGGTGAGATCTGGATCGATCTTGTAGCTTGGCCCGATAACGATATCACCATTTCCTTCGGTGTCGCGTTTGGAATTTTTCTTCTCATCGGACAAGCCCAGGCTGCAGGATGCGCCGAGCAGAAAAATGGAAAGTCCCCAGCACGTCGAACGAGACAACAGCCGTGATTTTAGAAACATATCGAACGCCACCCGAATGGAGGAAAGGTTGAGACAGAGAGAAACTACCAAATAGAGCGTTTGGCTTCCAGGCAACGGCGCGGATGCAGCAAGCCGAATCCGTTTTAATCGCGGAAAATTCCCTACCGCAGTTTTGAGCCTGGCGGCCTGTCGTATAGAATTCCTCGTGGAACACTCGTTAGGCATTCCTTTTTGCTCAGGATTGTAGCATGTCAGTCAATCCGTCACCCTCAAATATCGACACTTTGGCCGGCTTGACCGAGTACGCCTGGAGTCCGCAACCCGCTGCAGCGAATCTCGTTCATACGTTATTGGACGAATGCCTGCGAGACTGCCAGTTCGCGGCCAATCTGTCGAACCGGATGCTGAATGCAACGGGTACTCGGCTGGTGGACTGGTTGGACCATTTCGGATTGCCTGCGAATCATCCCACGGTTTCTCAGTTGCCCAAGGTGGGCTATGAATTGGTTCCGCAAAGTTCCGATGTCTGGGAGCATCGCGCGGGATTGCTGCCACGGATTCGCGTCCATTCCGGAGCCGCGCGAAACCTGGCGATCAAGGTCGAATCCGTTGTGGACTTTCTGACGGCACATCGATTGAGCGACACCGAGATTGTCGGGCCGCCGTTCGCAGCAGTCCGTACAGCAAAGGTCGCGAGCAATGGCAAGGCGGACGAAAACCAGGTTGAAGTCTGGATCGTCGAGCGACACGGGTCGCTCGCGTTTGCGGCCGACCCGCAGGAGCTCCTGCCATTAGCTGCGATCCTGCGTCATTCGGAAGCGTTCAGGCTCCGGCGTCGAGACTACGAGAGGGACGAAGAGGGATATGCGCAAGCGTTTCAACTCGTGGAATCAGCCATCATCGATCTCGGCCGGGATCGGACTTGCGAATTATTCTTCGCGGCAGAGCGAGAATATTGGCTGCACCGCAACCGCGCTGGGCAGATACAAAAAGCCAGGCAGGACACACTGGGACTCGGCTGGGCCAACCATGATCATCATACGTACCGGTCGAGCCGGCATTGTTTTTCACTACTGATCGCGTTTCTGGAAAGACTCGGGTTTGTGTGCCGCGAACGATTCTACGCGGGCCGCGAAGCGGGTTGGGGCGCCCAGGTGATCGAGCATCCCGTGACCGGCGTGACGATTTTCGCGGATGTCGATCTGTCTCCGGAAGAAGTCTCGCACGATTTTGCACACCAGTCGCTGTCGCCCCGCAACGAACTGGGCACTGTCGGCCTATGGTGTGCGTTACACGGAGAAGCCTTTCTGCAAGCGGGCATGCACCATCTCGAATGCCAGTTCGATTTCAGCGCCACGCGTGAGCAACTGAAACAGGCCGGAATCGAGACGATGCCCCCCTTTACCGATTACCCCTATCTCAAGCAAGCCTTTACCAAAGGCGAGATCTGGCCGGTCAGGACGGAGCGTGTCGAACACTTGCGCGACGCGAAACTCATCAACGCCCAGCAAGCTCAACAGTTCTTGACACACGGCGCTTTGGGCTCACACATGGAAATCTTGCAGCGCAATGATGGCTACAAGGGATTCAATCAAGCGGGCATCAACCAGATCATCGCCGCCACAGATCCACGTCGAGCCAGCGTTCCTGAAAGCTCGTGATGACTTTCTCGACTTTCCGAATCTCCCAAGGTCACTAGACCTTGAGAGATTCTGGCGGCGATTGAGTCCCAACCTTTTGCGAAATTGGCGACATAAGTTCCTCTCAGAGCTGCACATCGGCCCAATTCAACAGTAAAAACCGGCGATAGCCAGCCAGAACTTGAATTCGCATAAGCAACGGCTTGTGATTCAGTCACGGTTTGTGCTAAACTGATTTGCCTGCCTGATGTTAAGCGACAACTGAAAACGGTTTAATCTTGCTCCTTTCGAATTGTTGACAGAGCACCTCGTGTTTCCCGAAGCTGGATTCGTGAGAATTCTCTTCTTTTGGGCACCCGCCCAAAGTCTTACGACTTCGGCTACGAGGAAGTCTTAAGATGAAACCGCGATAGCCCGCCAGAACTCCCAGCCTCCCGGAGTCCAATCATGACTACTTCAAATTCCGACAAAACTTCACGCTGCCGTGGTCCACTTTCGCGGCGTAGCCTGTTGCAGGCGGGCGCCGTTGCCCTGTCTGGTTTGGGTTTGACGGACCTGATGCGGTTGCGCGCCGAGTCGGCGGCCCTGCCTGGTGCGGACTCTGACACTTCGGTGATTTTCATCTGGTTGCCAGGCGGTCCGCCGCATATGGAAACCTATGACATGAAGCCCCAGGCTCCGCTGGATTACCGCGGCGACTTCTCACCGATCCCGACTGTTGTACCAGGAATGGAAATCTGCGAGCATCTGCCGCTGCACGCCAGGGTGGCCGACAAATTCTCACTCATTCGATCTATATCACATGCACACGCGGGCCACGGCGATGGGATGAAACATATTCTCACCGCGCGGGATCCGGGCACGCCGGAAGATTTTGTCACGATTTCTCCAATGGTGGGATCGGTGGTGGCCAAAATTCGGCAGAAGCGAAACCTAGGTGTCCCGAATTATGTCGCTGGGACTGATGCGGGCCGCGAACCCGTCGACACTTATGGGTTCGGCAGTGCGTACCTGGGAACGGAGATGCATCCTTTCTTCGTCGTCGGTGATCCCAATGCACCGAAATTTGAAGTCAAAAATCTGTCGCTCGCCCGCGAAATGGAGGGCCGGCTGAATGATCGCACGGCGCTCTTGGCAGGTCTCGATCGAATTCGGCGTGATGTCGATACCCGTGGTTCAATGCATGCTCTGGATGAATTCAATCAGCGGGCTCTACAATTGCTCAGCAGCAACAAGACGCGTGACGCATTCGACCTCTCGCAAGAGCCGGCTGCATTGCGCGACCGATACGGAAGGCATCCCTGGGGGCAGCGGGCGATTATGGCCCGCCGTTTGGTTGAAGCCGGTGTGAGCTTCGTCACGATGGTCATGGAAAACTGCACTCCGCCCGGCCAGCCCGCACCGAAGGAGACTGTCTACAATTGGGACTCGCATAGCGTCAACTGTCATCTGTTCAAGGATGCCCTCTATCGCCTGCCCGTTTATGACCAGGCGATTACGGCACTCATCGAAGACCTCTACCAGCGAGGGCTCGACAAGAAAGTTCTACTGGTAGTCACTGGAGAATTCGGACGAACACCACGGATCACCTCGCAAATTGGCACACAAACGGGCGTGATGCAACCCGGTCGCGATCATTGGCCGTCCGCAATGTCAGTGCTGGTCTCTGGTGGCGGACTGCGAATGGGACAAGTCGTCGGCTCAACGAATTCCAAAGGTGAGGTTCCCAAAGATCGGCCGTTGACCCCTCAGGATTTATGGGCGACCGTCTATCAACACCTGGGAATCGATTACAATCAAACCTCCTTCCCCGATTTTCGCGGCCGCCCCATGCCGATCCTCCCCTCCGGTGCTCCCATTTCCGAATTGTTGTAAGCTCTGTCGGATTCGTGAGCATTCGGGGCAGTTGGCGAATATCGCCTGAAATCTCACGATTTCGGCTACGTGGATTTCGCGGCCTGAAAATCCTTCACGCCGCTACTGCACTACATAGCACAACTTCAGAATTCTGAAATTGGTCATTTTAACGACTGCAAATAGGCCACCAGGTCGGCAAGCTGGCCGGGCATGAGGTTCGCCGCCATTCCGTCGGGCATCGCTGACTGCTTTTGTTGTTGACGCAACTCGATCTCTTCTCGCTTCAGCTCGCGCTGTACAGAATTTGCTTCTCGAATGACGGTCGCGTCGGCTCGCTCACTGACGACAAAGCCCAGGAAGATCCGTCCGTCGGTCATCACGAACTGATATGCCTCATACCCTTGAGCCAGCTTCTCGCTGGGTTTCAGGATTGATTCCACAAGCTCTTCCGCCTTGTACCTCTTGCCAATGTCGACCAGATGCGGACCTCTGGGAGTTTGTCCATCTGCGGTTGTGTGACATGCAACACAAGACTGAGCCTTGAACAATGCCTCACCGCGCTTGGGATCGCCCGTCGCGGCAAGTGTCCGCTGCGCCGCGAGAAGATACGCCATGTTCCCGAGCTGTTCGGGATTCCGCGGATCGACTTTCTGCAGCACGATTGGATTTTCCCGCTCGGCTTTCGCTGTTTCGGTACTGTCCGAAAGTACCGTCAACACAACGTGATGCCGGGCAAGTTCCGCCTTAAGCAGTGCAAGTGTGTCGCGGTCGCCATCAAGAGCCGCCGCCGTCACGACTGTTCCGATTCGCTCGCTCAGCTCCCACTTGGCACGATCATAGTACGGACCGCTGTTGTCGGGTCGAATGCCCCACCATGTTCCCTTGTAGTCGGCCTCACGGTAATAAAGGCGAATTAACGTGACCAGAATTGCTCGGCGCAATTCCGTGCTACGAACCGTACCTAGCTTTTTGATGAGCCCCTCAACAATCTTCGGGTCGTGCATCGAACGCATCGTCCACAACGCCCCTTCCCAATGCGGGCCATCGAGCGACTCGAGGCAGGCATCAACCGCGTTCAGTGCGACGAGTGCTCGCACTGCGAGGTGCGGAACAACGCGGTCTGGGTCGGGCTGATTTTGAACGGGCTTCTGGGTTGGCATGCGGGAACCATGCGGCCGGCTCGTCAGCGGCAAAATACTCTTGGCAGTCGCCGGATCGTTAAGTCGCCCCAGACTCACCAGTGCCTGTGCACGCACGCGCGGCGACTCAACTTTCAGGGCCTCGATAAAGCATTTCGCATCCAGACCGTTAAGCTGATCCCGGCGGTCAGTGAGTGCTCGCAGAGCGAATTCGCGGACTTCGGGGACTTCAGCCAGCTTAAGCAGTGCAGGATGAGAATCCATTCCATCGAGTTGCTTGACTGTGAAAATCGCAGCAGCGCGGACTTCCGCTGAAACATTCGCGGTGGAGGCCAGCGCCACCAGAGATTTTGTCGCGTCGGCCGTCCGACCACGGGACAGAATCTCGCCCTGAGCATGCAGTCGGGTGACTGACTGCGGCGCTGCGAGGAACTGAACCAGATCGTTCAGCCCAGCCTTCTTAAGATCGGGGAAAGTTTCCGGTTTGAGACCCTTGGGAGTGATTCGGGCAATGAAACCCACGTTCGGACCAACATTAATGGCCGCCTCGCCGCCGCGCCAACTGGCGACAAAAAGATGCCCACTGCCATCGAGATCCATGCCAGTGGCGCGTGGAATCTTCAGGAACACCTCCTGCTCCAGGTCAAATGTCGGGCCATTTGCGTGCAGTGCGTGCCGATAGACTTCGCTCCGGCCCCAGTCACCCGTGAACAGAGTATTACGGAATTTCTCGGGCCAGCGTGCGTCTTGCACGAAGAGCGCGCCGGTCCCGCCGCCCCCTCCGAAGGTTACGAGTGTCGGCATAATTTCGTCAGTAAAATTTGCGAACAATTGCGTATAGCCGTAGAGCGCCGTCTGTCGCAACAAGCTGACACGTGTGTCCCAGCCGGCCCCATCGTTGGTATTATCGCGAGCGTACAGATTCATGAAGGGGTCGATTGCAATATCAAACGGATTTCGGAGACCGCTGCAATAAATTTCCAACTCCGTTCCGTCGGGACGAACTCGAACAAT
>JAQGHT010000958.1 GCA_028291565.1 Planctomycetaceae bacterium
TGACTCGCTTTGGTGGCTTTGATCTGCCAGATGGCCCGTACGAAATTGACATTCGCCACTTCAAGGAAATCACACGCTTCCAACTCACCGCAACAGGTGACAATCGACGCAAAGTCGATTGATTGCCGCAAATCTCAAACGCCCTGGCTGTCACTGATTCCTTGACCGCAATCATTCGAAGTCCCGGCCATAAAAGCGTTGGAACTGATCCACTTGTTACGAACCTTGCTAATTCTGACTGCCTGGAATTCCATGTGGGCCTCGATGGCCTGGGGGCAGTCGTCGGCGCCGCCATTTGCCCCGACATTGAGTCAGCAACCGTCGGCCCCCATTGGCGTCGTTCCACAGGAGCCCGATTATCTGGGCCAAGTGACACCTCCCGCCCAAGTTTGGGACACGCAAAATCCACTGTCTGTGCCTGCCGCCCAACCCGCGACTGACATGCCACCCGATTTCTCCACGGCTCCGCGGAACTTCGCCGCTCCCCCTGATTTTGGAGTTCTACCAAGTCAATCCTGGGTCGACACACATGATGATCGATGTTGCGATCCTGTCCGCGAATATATTCGCAAAATACTGGGTTTAAATCATGAGCCTGTTTATCTACCAGGTTATTACGACCCCTTTTCCACGCAGTTCGCCTATGGGTCAACAACGGTCACGCCCTATCAGCTGGGATGGTACAACAAACAGGAAATTGCTTACGTCCCTACGGTACCAACTAGCGGCGCAGGAGATCGATTTCAATTCACAGAATTGAACGGCTGGATGCGTTACGCGGCTCGTATCGACGACCAGCATCTATTCACATGGACGTTAGTAACCAACACCAGATTGCTCAGCGGTCCTCCAGGAGTGGCACTCGGCCCCGACGTGAATCTCGTCCAATCCGATTTTCAGCTGGCGTCCAACGATCCTGGCCCCTGGAACTGGCAAATCGGAGTCACACCGCAGGTGGACAGTGATTTTCACAGACAGCTGACTTCGAATGCCTATATGGTGGATGCTCGAGCGGTGGTGTTCAATAAACTGTCTCCGCAGCTGACGCTGGCATTCGGTGCAGCCTATTGGGACCGCAACCACGGAAACTTCATTCCCTACGGCGGCATAATATGGACGCCCGATGATCGATGGGAGTTCCGAATAATGTCTCCCAAATCGCGAATCAGCTACTTCGCTGGCCGAGTCGGCGCCTATGACGTCTGGCTGTACGGCTCTGCTGAATACACACTTGACGCTTATCAAGTCGCAATTCGTGACGAGACACGAATCAAAGAGCGTCTGGAATTGAAAGACTACCGGTTCATGTTGGGAATCAATGCGCAGCGGCCTCGATTCGGGGCCTATTTCGAGGGCGGTTACATCACCGACCGGCATGCCGATTTCCGCGGTCCATCGAGCGATTTCGGAATTGGAGACACCTGGACGCTGCGTACCGGGGTCACATTCTAGTCGGGGTTATTCACCAAATTACACAAGCGCGAAGCGCAGGCAAGTGCATATGATTCGCGACCAAATCACCAATGGCTAGCGCCATTCCGCTCAAAGTCCCTTACCGTCGGTTAGAGACGACATCGTCGATTAGAACCGGACGCTATCGCGTGCCGGCTGATTCAGTGACGTGCAAGCAAGTTTCATCGCTTTTGCCTATCGAATCGAGAGTTCTTCCGGGCGCGGTAACTCATTCAGATTCGCCAGACCAAAAACCTGCAGGAAGCGGGGCGAGGTTCGGTATTCCACGCCATTGCGGGTCTGATCAATTCGGACCAGCGTAATTAATTCGCGGCGCAGTAGTTGACGCAGAATATTCGCGACGTTTGGTTTTCCGCACGCTTCCACAGCCGCATGTGTGATCGGTTGCTGAAAAGCAACCAGTGCCAATACTTCCAGTACATCTTGTGACAATTTGACGTCGCGCGGCCCCACACCATAGACCCGGTTACGAACGGCTTCAAATTCCGTCCGGAGCGCCATTCGGTAACCACCGTCTCCTAGTCGAATTTCGTACGGCCTTTGTTGAGACGCATATTCCAGATTCAACTCGTCGATCAGGTGTTCCAGCACACTGGATTCACTGGTGGACTCTAACAAAGTTGCCAAACGCCTGGTGGAAAGTGGTTGACCACCGACGAACAAGCACGATTCAATAATTCGGGTCGCGTTGGGCGCTGGTTGAGTCGCATCAGCAATTCGAAGTGCCCCCACATCCGGTATTTCGGCTTTGTTCGCAATGCTCGGCCCAGCATGAGATTCCGCCGGGTGACTGCGACCACTCAATCTCAAATGTTCCGCAGCCTCAGGTACTTTCGAGATTGGCCCGCCGAGAAAATCGGCACCAGCAGTTTCAATCTCATCAATTGGCGATGTAGGCCGGCCCCGTGACGCTTCCTGAACCAGATTGACCTTTGTCAAATTGAAATCGGCGAGATCGGCGGACGACGGAGTTTCAGAGGCCCCTGTGCTGGCGCGCTGAGCAAATGAAGTTTCATGCCCGCTTGACACTGGCCCCAACACATCAGTTCCATGCAAAACTATTGCTGCCGGATCTACTGGCTCATCCAATTCGTCATCGAACTCGGCTGACTTAACTTCGCCTTCTGTTTCGGAGTCAATTGCCCACTCTTCCGATTCCATGGCTTCCAAGGCTCGCAAGTAGGCGGCCTCGAGGTCATCTGTACTCTGATCGCTCGAAGAAGAAGCTCCTGCAGGAATGAATTCGCCTCGTCCAAACTGGTTCTCAGAATCGTCGCCTGCGCGCCCCTTGACGTCCTCGTCTTCGTACGGTGTGTCACCGTCAATCGTATCTGCCATCCTTGGCCTCGCTTTGATCTTATAACGCGCACGGTGAAGAATGAGACGTTTGATCACAGGGGTAAGAATCGAACAAGAACCAGACAAAAAACTGAGGGACCAGTGGGCGTACACCCACCGCACGCCAGGTTGTTTGTCAGCCTTTAAGACTCACTCGTCGCCGCGAACAGTATCTAACGCTAACATTGGGGGTTCCGGTCGTTTTGCCGGTTTGATTGGGAATTTACTTTTTTCTCGCGGAACACCCCAAGTAAAACCGCTCTGGAGACTGCGAGTCACGAAGTGACTCGCCTACAAGTATTTTGAGATTTTTTGGGCTTGGAACCTATTTCACAATCTTCAATTCTGGCCCGATCATTTTCTGAAATGCCAACGCATCACTGTCTGAAATCAGCGTTCCGTTGATATTCAGCAGTTTCAGTTTTTTGCATGGTTTTATGGGGTTCAAGATGCGGCTGGTCAAATTCGAAACATTACGGACGGACAACGTTTCCAAATCCTTCATGCCGGACAGCTTGCTCATCCCGAGGTCTGAAATCCCCCCGCAGAATTCCAGGCGCAAATGCTTCAGCTTTTTGTAAGAGCCGATTGTTAACATAGCCAAGTCATTTGTTCCTGTGACGTCCAGATTCAAGTCTTCCATCGGAGCCCCCTTCAAGAATTTGAAGGCTTCAGGATGAATGCTCGAATGCTGTGCATACAAGACGCGTAGCTTCTTATTGCCTCGAAATTTCTCAAATCCGGCGCCGGTAATTGAAGTATATGAAATATCCAGTACTTCCAGATACTCGAGCTTTCCGAGAAGTGCCAGTCCGATATCCGTAACCGGCGTCTTCGCCAGGTTCAATTCTTTCAAACCCGGATGCTCAGCGATCACATTCAATCCCACGTCAGTGATTTTTGTTCCAGCCAAACCCAAAGATTTCAACAGCGGCATTTCCTTAAAGACTTTCAGTCCCTCATTGGTCACTGCAGTCGTCGAAATATCCACACTAATCAGTCTGGGGAACTTGGAAAGGACAGCCAATCCTTTATCCGTGATCTTCGCACCTGGTAAAATCAGTTTTTCAACCTTGTCCAAACCCTCTTTCGCTTCGACAACGTTCGTGAGATCCGCATCTTCGATGTTGCCAGCCAACTGAGCTTTTTCCAGGAATAACTTTACAGATGCCCGACTCTCTGTCTTTGGCGTTTCCATGACAACTGGAGGAGTCACCGGTTGCTGTGTTGCCGCCGGCGCCGCAGAAGGTGTTGCGACAACGGGAGCCACAGGCGCTGGCGTCGCCGTACCACCAATTTCCGGAATCTTAATCTTATCACAGCCAGTTAAAATGAATCCCCCCAAAGTGAGGATCAATCCCAAAGCGACAGAAGTCAGTGGGGCACCCCAAAGAATTCCCCGCTGCTTAAATGTGTCGCAAGGCAATGCCATGACATGCTCCTCAGAATGAAAATCAAGAAACGCCAGTCGGCCGAATTAAGAACATTCGCGCGGGTGATTTCTGGCGCGGATCAAAATGTGGCATTTTGAACGGTTATTCATTTCGCGCGAAGTCTATCACGTCTCGCGGATGTGACAGCCACTTCCGCAAGAAGATTAGACAGGTCAGTATTAATCCGTCTCTTAATAAATACCCTGAGCTACAACAGATTGGGGATTACAAAACTCATTA
>JAQGHT010001119.1 GCA_028291565.1 Planctomycetaceae bacterium
GATCAGGATGTGTGAGGATTTTCAATATACGAATCAGAATTCTCCAAGCGGTCCGATTCGCTGAAAAACCTTGGCTGACTTCCATTTCTCCAATCCGTGTTTCATCCGTGTGGATCCGTGGCTAAAAACTCTTCAAACTCAATTGGAATGAGGAAAGTCGCGGAGGATCGGCGAAAAGTCTCAAAATTATCCAGGCGAAGCAAATGAAAAAAGCTCGCAATCCACTGGGATTGCGAGCTTATTTTTTTACCAACCCCGGTCCAGCCGAAGTCGCAATTGGTCGAGTATTCTCACAGACGAAAAACTCAGTCTTTGAGTTCAAAGTTCTTGGAATTCTCGCCGGGTTCGATGTCGACACTCAAATCGGTCGTCTTGACGTTATTGTACTTTTCCGGAGTGATCAGCTTTGGTGGCTTGTACATATCGTCCTTAGGACCATTGTATGCGCTAACTGTGACTTTCAACTTGCCGACAGGAAGACCATCGTCGGGGTCAAACGTATGGACGTCCGTGATTTCCCCGCTGGAGATCTGACCTGTGGCAGAACGCCCGTTCTCAGGATAGAACGTGATTTCCCCCTCGGGAATAGCCTTGCCCTTATAGGTCACAGTCCCCGTGATTTTACCCAGTTTCGGTCGGTCGGTTCCACCACCACAACCGAGACATCCGATCGAAATCAACAATGCAAAAGGCACATTTCGCAGTGCCGACAATTGACGCATGAATTCTCCTCAGGGACGAAATGCAACGCAAATGGTGTACATCAAAGATGATTAGAAATCGCCGACAATCTCTCCATTAGCTCGGGATTGCAGGGCGTTGTAGGTCAGGCCGCTGATGTTGTCACTGATAAAGCGGACCGATCCATCCAACAGGACGACATGAATGCCACCAACGTGAGCGCTGCGATAGCCGATGCAATCGGGACTACCTGGAGAGGCCTTAAAGGTTGCGTTCTGATAATTGGGCGGAAAGGCTGTTGTCGCGAACGCCTGAGTGGCCCAGCCTTGCTGCCAACCACAATAGGCCCCAATCGCTTCGCCCATCCCAATAGTATTCGATAGACCGTCCGTAATATTGGAAAAACTTGAGCACCAACCGTAACGAGTGAACGGTCCGCGACCCGCGACGCCCTGACCGATGTTTCCATAGGAATTCGGCCCGGGCGCACCCGTTGTCGTCGTGCTATTCACATTGTCACCCACATTGAACACATAATCAGTAGCCGTTCCGACACCACAAGAATCCTGACCCGTGTATGTCTGCGTTGTCGGGTTCGGATCCGAAGGACAAAGCAGCATCGTCATTACCAGGCTGTTAAACGCCAGATTCGGCGCGACGGTCTGATCGGATGTGTGCACGATCATGCTGTACAAAGGAGCTTGATCAAAAAAGGGTAGCATCCCCACATAGCCGCTTCGATGCGATCCCGGCGTATTGTTCAGAGGCAACAGCTTGTTCGTGTCGTTGTAATTGTGCAGCGCAATACCAATTTGCTTGAGTTGGTTTTTGCATTGTGTCCGGCGGGCTGCTTCACGCGCCTGTTGCACTGCGGGCAGCAAAAGTGCAATCAAAACGGCAATAATCGCGATCACCACCAGCAATTCAATCAGCGTGAAGCCACGCCTTTTTCCCTGGACAGGAGCCATCAAGAATTCCTCTACAGTACGAACCACAGATAGAAACGACGCCGACGCAACGTCATTCTTCAAGAGATTCTTCGAGCATTCGTTCAAAAATCCACTTCCGTGCAATTATTCCAACGACTTTCGGAAGGAAAATGAACGACACGTTCTAAGAAATTGCCGGACCCGGCACTCGAGAATCAGAACCGGCGGCCAGCACTATGCCCGACCCTAGTGATCCCTGAAACTCAATCATGCCAATACGTTGATGAATTGTCAACTCAAGCAGCCCCTCGAGGTCCTCATCCCGAAAGTTGGAAACGGAAAACATCGAATCAATACATCCATTCCAACGATGGTAACAACGCCAGAATATTATTCGGTGGAGTAATTCAGCCAATAACAAAAGGAGAGTGAATCAGTGATCCGAGAGAAAGAGCCTGAATTGGGGACCGGGAAGTTGGCCGAAGTATTTTGGTTTCTCCAGTCGAACTTGCCCTGCATAATTATTGTCAATCCCTTGATCACGATTGTCAAGACAATTTGCCTTTTCAAATCGCACATCTCGCACATTTAACCTCTACGGCTTCCTGCTCTGAAAACCAAACGCCAGTCTATGGCCGAGAACTAGGTCGTAGCCATCAGATGAGACCACGACTGACTCGACCAATTCCTGGCGTTTTTTGCGAGCGTATTTCAGATTGATTCGCGAACCACTGCCCCACAAGACGGCCGCTGTTTGACGACTGCTCTGCTTAGAAGTCACCAACGATTTCACCGCCATTGATTGAAGCCAGAGCGTTGTAGGTCACTCCACTGATATTCTCGCTGATGAACCGCACGGAGCCGTCCCCCAACACGAAATGAGCGCCCCCAACGTGTTGGCTGCGAAACCCGATGCACAAGTCGTGATTGCCGTTCGCAGCCGAATTCTTGAGAGTTGGATTCATATAGTTCACAGCGTGCGCCGTTGTGGCGAAGCATTGGAAGCCCCAGCCAACCTGCCAACCACACCAGCTACCGATAACCTCACCCACGGCGAACGTGTTCGACGTCCCATCCGTGATGGCGGCAATTCGACAACTCCAATTTCCCCGCGTGAACATCCCGCGCCCCGATGTTGTCACACCGTTGGCATATTGCGGAGTTTGTACCGCGCCTGTGGTCTGGGTCGCATTCGTGTAATCACCCAGGCAGAATGCATAATCCGATGGAGCCAAGGCAATCCCCGAACCAGCGTCCTGGCCGGTGATTGTCGTTTTTGAACCATCGGGATCTGACGGACAAATGAGCCCCGGCAGAACGGATTGTGAAAACGCCAGGTTCGGCGCGACCAGGCCGCTCAAGGACATATTCATCATCCCGTACATCGGCGCCTGATCAAAATACGGCAACATGCCGACGTATCCACTACGGTTATTAACGGCGACGGAACCCGTATAGGAACTATTGAGCGGGAAGATCTTGCTCGTGTCGTGGTAGTTATGGAGCGCCAAACCAATCTGCTTCAGATTGTTCTTACACTGCGTGCGGCGCGCCGCTTCACGTGCCTGCTGTACGGCCGGCAACAGCAGAGCAATTAAGACCGCAATAATTGCGATCACTACCAGCAACTCGATCAGCGTGAAACCAAGGTTTCTGTTTCGCATACGGCGCATAAAAGACTCCTGAAAATCGGGAAAGAGGTGCAACCAAAAAAACTGAGAAAAAACTGAAGCAAGTCCACGATTGAGGTCTTGCCTCACAAGAACAACGAAAAACTCAGAAATGACGGCTCACGCCGCTATTTGCGAATGCACTCACGAATAACTGAAGAACAATTCGTTTCCGCACTTGTCTTGCCTGGTAGATGGAGGACGACAGATTGGTTACGGCACGAAGAGTGCCGGCTACAGCACAAGAATGTGCCAAATCGATTGTTGCCGCAATTGTCAGGGAATGTCAAGCGAATATTACAGTTTCGTCAGGATCTAAACGTACTTGAGTGCATTCACTCATGCCGAGCGTTGGACATGAACCCAATGTCTTTTAGCGACAAGACTTAATTCTGTTTCCGTACTGCCTCCAGTTTGCTGCGCAACGACTGAATCTGCTTGCCAACTAGAATGGGTTCGTATTCGGAAGTCGGTATTTCCCTGAGTAGAGTCAACAATTCCTCCCGATAGCGGAACAAGGCGGCAGGAGAATTCTTCAAACGTTGTTGCAGTACTTCAAGCAGCGGATCGCGTTGCTCGGTACGTAATGGATGCTCAGATTCAAGGGCCGACAACACGAGAGAGAGCATCAATTTGGCATCATAGACATCGCGCTCTGCATAACGTTTCAGGTTCGTTCGCACTAACGCCTTTTTCAGAGTTTTTCCGTAGAGTGAACTGGGGCCAAACAAGACTTCCAAATTCGTTTGCTCTCGCAATTCGAGCAGCTCGGTGCTCAAAATCCTCTGCGCGCCCCGATCGACAAATGGATCTTTTTCGAAATAGCGCTTCCGAAGCGCTTGGACGTGTTCAACAAACCGTTTGATATCACCGCGACCAGCAAGTTCCAGCTTCCTGCAAGTTTCTGCATCGAAATCGTAGACTCGCTGAGCACTGATGGTTTCATTTTTCAGCAGATGATAAAGTCGCTCAACGCCAGCTTCTTCACTTTCCCGTCCGTATAGAGAGCGCAGGATCGTCGACTCAATTAAGCAGCGTCTTTTCAGGTCCCCTGGAGTCAGCGGCCCCGTGATTTGATCGACTTCTTCATCCCAGCCAAAGTCGTGTTGGACAGCCGGAAAATCGTCGGCTGCCGAGTAGACGTCAGCATCGACCAGAAGCACCATGCACGAAACGATAATGCGGAAAAGAATGCGAGTTGCCAATCTGAATCGATTTGGCCGTTGTTCTGCGCTTGAATGAATCACGGGAATGATTCCTCCAGGATTCGGTCGTCCGCCGGACATATGGTGCTCATCCGTGGCGTGCACGGTTCGCAGGCGTCCTACAAACGAATCTTTCGTAATCGCTCGCGACTTACACCACAGTGTTACTTTACCACCGGCCGATGCCGGGGAAGTTCTCCCTTAAAATCACCCAAGCTGTTCCATTTCAAGCGTTTGTTCAAATCGACTTCGGCGATGATCACCGTGTCCCAATCCTTCGCCACAGCAATCGGCTCGCCGGTGTGATCATAAACTGCCGACAACATCCAATTTCTGGAGATGTCTTCATAAGTGCTGCTGACGAGATAGACCTGGTTCTCGCAGGCACGGGCCTTGGCCAGATTCGGATTGCAACCCCAGACCGGCCATGCAATGACCTCGGCACCATGATTGGTCAATTCCCGAGCGACTTCCGGGAAGAATCCATCATAGCAAACCATCATCCCGACTTTTCCAAAACGCGTTTCAAACACGGGATAGTCTTTCCCGGGTGAAACTCCGCGTTCGATCTCATTGCGAGGCAGGGCGACTTTTCGATACTTTCCGACGATCTGACCGTCGGGGCCAACGAGAACCGCGACGTTGTATACCAGATGCCGATCTCGTTCTACGATGGGAACGACAATATAGAGATCGTGCTGCTTCGCCAGTTGTCCGAAGTAATCCGTCGAAGGCCCAGGAATTGGCTCAGCCGATTCGACCATGGTCTTGCCGGTGGCGACGTAGGTCAGCGTTTCACCGAGCACGATCAGATCGGCTTTCTTTTCGGCCGCTTGCGCGATCAACGGCGCGAATTCACGGCAATTCTGTTCGGGCGACTTGCCTGTCGGGCGGTGGTGGATCGTCGCCAGTCGGACCATACGACTTTGCGGTTCTGGAACCGGGAGGAACGAAACCGCGCTCCATTCGATTCTTCCGTTGGGAGCCCAAAGCCCATGGAGTTCGACGATGGCTGACGTCGCTTTCGTGGGCGCACAATAGGTGTCGGAAACTTCCGTCCAGCCAGCCGGATCAGTCAACTTATCCGTTGGATGTTCGGCCTCGGAGTTCGGTTTCCACCCGACGAGATATCCGGCCGGAGACAGTTCATCTTGAGGGACGGCGTGTCCCTGGGCATCGCGCCAGAGGATGCGAACCGAAGCACTTTGTCGCGGAGTCGTGACCTGGCTACTTACAGACCGCCAAGCCTGAAATCGATAGTATTTGCCGCCTTTGACTTCAAATGTTTTAATCCAGAATCCGTGCAGGCCTTCACGTTCGTCGTGCTGAATGACAAAACGTCCCTTGCCATCACGTCCACCCGTCGATTCAAAATTGAGTTCAGGACGAATTTCTTCCCGCGGCGATCCGCTGGTCCAACCCTCAGGGGCGCCCCTCGATTTCTCGGCACTCTTTTTGGCAGCATTGGGCTCAGCGTTGATCGACCTGACGGCACCAGCCACGGCGAAACCGGCCACTGTCACCAGAGCGAAACAGAACAAAATCCGCTTCATCGGAGTGCCTCTGAAATAGGGTGGTACGGAACGGGAAATTGACATCGTACTTCGCAGCCGATTATCACACTTCGTCCAAACATCGGCAACTGCAGCCCCTGCGTGACCCGTCGCACTTATGGCTTTTTCTCTGCGGCGACGCAGAAGAGATGCTTTTCGCCGCGAATGAGTATGCAGTTCGAGGCTGGAACAGGTGAGCCGATCACGGACTCTCCCATGTTGTTTTCGGACAACAATTCGAATTTGTCGTTCGCAATGCTGGCGACAAACACGGTCCCATCCTCGCGGGGCGCGTACAGCTTGTCCGCGGCGATCAGCGGCGAGGCGTAATAGTTCGACCGGTTTTTAGGAAACGCGGCCTCCCAAATCGTCTTGCCTGTGGCAGGATCGATACTCGCAACTTCGCCGCGGTCTCGAACGAGAATGACGCGGCCCTTGTAAACAACTGGAGTTGGGACGAACGTACCAACATCGTTGCGCATCCATACATGATTGGCCTGCGTCACGTCGCCACTACCCGTCAGCCGAATCCCGTGCAGCCGAGGCGTTCCTCGATCATTGCGACCATAAGCAATCACCACCATGTCCCCCACGATCACGGGTGTCGCGATCGCCGGCCACAGTTTATTGGCTTCCGGATTGAAGTTGCCGCACGACCAGACCACCTGTCCATCAGTTGTATTGTGAATCGTCAGGTGTTCGGCGCCCCAAACCAGGATCGACTCCTTCCCCTGATGCTGTATGACTAACGGTGTCGTGTAACCGTGATCACATTCTGTCGGCGTCGAATAATTGCGGGCAACCTTCCACGCCATGTCGCCACTTTGTTTGTCAAACGCAGCCAGCCACGACTCGCCTTGATGCATCCGAGTCATGATGACGCACTTTTCGGTCAGCACCGGCGAAGTGCCATGATCCCAAAACAACGTGTCTTTCCCGAAACGTTCAACGAGATCGGTCTTCCAACGGACCTTTCCGTCGAGTTCGACTGCCGCAAACGTACCGCTCTTAAAGAAAACGAACACGGCCTTTCCATCCGTGACCGGAGACGCATTACTTCCCGACCCGTTGCGATGCTTTCCAGCGTTCTCTTTGCCGAACGTCGAACGCCATTTCTCAGCACCTTGGAAGTCGTAGCAAAGCAGGGCGTCATTCCCATCTGCCGAGGACGTCAAGTAGATCATCCCGTCGAGCGTGATCGGCGTGGAACAGCCCTTACCCGGCAACGGGGTGCGCCAGAGATATTTCTCTGCGCTAAACTTGACGGGATAATTCCCCTGTTCAATGCTTCCATTTCCCAATGGCCCGCGCCAGGAACGCCAGTCCAGAGCATCGGCGCCGAGTCCCAATCGCACCGAGAAACAAAGCAGGCAAGCCGTAGCAACCAGAATCCTATTTGGCATCGTTGTTGAGCTCCATTGAAAGTCGAGTGTGAGGTGACAACTTGCGAGTATACCTTGTCCGATGCCCGCTCGAACAGCGTTTTTATCATGAATGACTCCAGCCGCGGAATCAGCGAGCCGAACCAAGGTGTGTGCAAGCCGTCGAAAAGATGTTAAACTGAAGACGACATTCAAAACCTGTCAGCTGGAAACGGATATGTTTCTTCCTTCAAGTCTCGAGACGACTGAAACTCAACGACGATGCGATTTCTCGCGTCAGATGACAGAACTTGATTTTGTCTCGTGGGTCATGTCCGATGAAACGCGAGCAGAATGGGTCAATGGCGAGGTCATTCTAACGTCACCCGCGGCGCTACGGCATGTCGAAATCACCAGTTGGCTGCAGCAAGTTCTCGGACTCTTCATTCACGCGAAGAGACTCGGTAAGCTGCTCGGCCCCGAGTACATGATTCGGCTGGAGCATCTTGGGATTTCGCGGCGGGTCACGGACTTATTGTTCGTGGCCCAGGCGAATTTTGCACATGGCGAAAAGAAGTCATCTGGAAGGCTCACCAGACTTGGCAATTGAAATCGTTTCGCCCGACAGTATCGCTCGAGATTGGCGTGAGAAGTTTCTGGAGTATGAAGCGGCGGGTGTTAAAGAGTATTGGATCATCGATCCGTTGACCGATTCCTTCGAAGCTTCCGTTCGAAACGCCGAAGGTAAGTTGATGAAGACCGGACTCAATCCGGAAGGCGAGTTTCACTCAGCAATCGTTCCCGAATTCTGGCTGAAACCTGAATGGTTCTGGCAAGCCGATCTGCCTGATCCAATTCAACATCTGCGCGTGCTGGGCGCCATATAAGAATCTGCCAAAATACCTGTAGGCGAGTCACTCCGTGACTCGCAGTCGAAGAAGTTTGCCGTCCAGGCAAACTCTTCGACGCATCGTTTGAGGCCAATTCATCGTCAGCAGCGGATTTGCGCTCAAGGCCGGTTCGCGGGTCCGCGGTTGGGACCACCCGGGGGCCCAAACTGGGGGCTGGGCATGAGCCCGTTGATGGCTGCTTCCAGTTCTTTTTCATCAAGTTGGCCGTTGCCGTCTTTGTCCCATTTCGTAAGGAGTTCCGCAGCCGCAGTCTCGATCTCAGCTTTCGAAAGTTTCCCGTCCTGGTCTTTGTCGGACGCATTGAGGAGGGGACGGGCCAGCATCCGACCGAATCCACCACCGGGACCGCCCGGTCCGCCCGGCCCGAATGACGGGCGGGGGATGATTCCGGGGTTTTGGCCAGCCAATTGCGATGCAACCGCTTCGGACCTCTTTTGCACAAACGTGCGTAGTGACATTGGCGTACCACCAAACATGGGGCCCGGACCGCCAGGTCCTGGACCGAAACCGCCGCCTTCTTTTCGAGCTGCGACTGCCAGCTGCTCACGAGCGAGCGGATCCTTCGAGACATCCTTGATGGCATCGATTTCTTTACCGAGAACTTCGTCGTTAAAAACAGTATCCATCAAGCGCCGGATTTCTTCGCGAAACGCCTGTTTCACGTCAGGTAGTGCCAGCAACCGGTCGATCAGATTGATTTCGCCCAATTGCGGATGATCAATGCTCATATTGATCTGCTGATCCATGGGCCCAAACATGGGGTGTGAACCGAATGCCAAATCGAGATCCCACGGGATAAATACGAATTTGTTCGTCGCAGGAACCAGATACAAATAGTAGTTGTGCCCCATTCCCATGAAGCTGTCGAAATTGACGAGCAACGTATTAGCCGCCAAGTAGCGAAGAAAGGCCTCAATGTCCAGAAATGTGCCAATTTCTTTCTGGAATCGTTCTTTGTCAGCCTGGTTAATGAGTTTGGCGAAATCGACCAGTCGCCGCCATTGCTGATCGTCCCCCTCCGTTTTGCCATCAAACGGTTTCTTGTAGGCCGCGGGATCGTCACCCAGAAAGGAAATGCCGCGCATCCCTTCAGGTTTCAGCAGAATGCCTTTGTCGCTCTTGAAATGGGCCGTGAGAAAGGCTTTGTCGACTTGCTCAACAACCGAGTACAGCCCCAGGTATTCCGCATCGTAACGGCCGGGAACCGTCAAATTGACCTCGGCTAATGCCGTCCGCGGGGCGGGAACTCCAGCGGCCCGAAATACGGCATAAGCAAGTGCTTCCCTGATTTTCGTCGAATCCAGAACTCCGCAATGGAGATTCAGTTTCTTGATGCCGTGAAAGCTCGCGCCGTCCTTGTATCGATCAAAATCAATCTTGAAAGACCGCTTCGCCAGCCGCGATGACATCATGTACGTGGCATTCCCTTTATAACGGACACCCACATCCTCGAAGTTCTGGTCGTCGGCCTGCAGGCGCGCATGCACGGAATCGAAGACAAAACCAAATCCGGCCGCTGCAGGCATACCTCCGGGTGCGGGCGGTCCACCAGGACCAGGCCGCCCAGGTCCACCGGGAGGTCCACCGGGGCCGAATGGCATTCCGCCCCCTTTCGGTTCCATTGCCGCATAATCCTTCGCGGAAATCTGCAGCTGAAACTTGTGCAAGACCGTAAGACCAAACACGTCGGAATCACTCGCAGACTTTGGCGCTGCGAGTGGATCCGCGGCTCGGGAACAGGGCAGGGAAGCGATCAGTCCACAGAGAATTCCTACACCTGCACATAACCAAATGCGACCGGACTGAAACATAATCGTCTTTTCTGTTTCTAATGTGTCATCGCATAGGTCACGATGTTAATTCCGCGCGGGTACTGGCACGATACGGAAAGCTCCTGGAACTATTCGATGTCTTCGCCTTCCCGCTCCCAGACGCCGCCCCGTCCCGAAGATCGAGGATCAGCCAACAATCGACAAATTCTCAACGCGATATTCGGTCAACAACTGTAAGACATCTTTGAAGTCGGGCGGTACTGTGTTCATAGCCATAGATCACCTGACGCATCAGCTCGAGGGCCTGCAGGCGCGCAATCGGCGTTTGGCTGCGCCAATAATCCAAATCATCTGACTGATCGGCTAAATGCGTGATCGTCAGCGATGTTTTGTCCATACGCTGCGACTTGACAAGATCCATTTTTGCCTTCCGTTCGAATTCGACAACGCTTTCGACACGATTTGCCGCCACCTCATTTGACGGAAAGGGGCGGAGGTCCCCGACAATTCAGTAACTGTCGCGCTTTTAAATGTGATGCGTTTGAAATCTCAAATCCAAGATCTCAAATCTCAAATCTCAAAGGAATTCAGAACCTTGGAACTCGACAAGCTCGCTGTTTGAATCGGAATTCGGCGAAATGTGCGTTTTTTGTCCAGCATTTCAAGTGGTTTATGGTAATTGCAGTAGACGTGCGATACAAGTGAGGTCGCATTGTGACAACGTTCGCGAGCTGGCTTTTGACAATCCAACGTAGCGATGAAGTCTTACCGTAAGCAAGAGTCGTAGTG
>JAQGHT010001009.1 GCA_028291565.1 Planctomycetaceae bacterium
CAGCGGATCGAATCGGGCGCGCATGGGAAGGTGGCGGAGTGGGGTAACGTCAAATCGGGCGTGGGATCGATTCGAGACGTGGAATTCACCGTCCAGTACCTGCAACTGCTGCATGGCGATTCACGGCCTGAAGTCCGCACATTCAACACGTTGGAAGCCCTGGTCCGACTGACCGAGGCCGATCTGTTGCAAGCGGATGAGTATCGGATCCTCACCGACGGCTACGTCTTTTTACGAAAAGTCGAGCACGCTCTACAGCTGCTGCACTATAAGCAATCGCACCAGTTGCCGATTGATCCACAAGAGTTGGATTATCTGGCCCGTCGACTTGATTTCCCGACAGTGGAATCATTTCTGAAGCACTATGAACAACATTGTGCCCATATTCGTGAAGTCTACCAGCGACAACTCGATCCCGACTCCGCGGATCTGCCGAAATCCGAAGCGCTAGTCACGCGTGTCGAACGGCACATCGCACGGATGGAACCAACCTATCGCGAGGCCTTCACGCCGCGGGAGTTAATCCGGCATGCCCAGTTGGCGCAATTGATTCGTGATGACAATCTGCTGGAACTGGAAGCGACTCCACTGGGAAACGACGAGTGGAAAATCACCATTATCGCCTATGATTATCATGGCGAATTGTCTCTCATTTGCGGCTTGATGCTGGAGTATGGGTTCACCATTCTTTCGGGACAGGTTTATACTTACCACGGAACTGAAAGTACGACCAAGGATACCCGGCCGAAGATTGTCGATGTATTCCATGTCAAATGGACCGAACCGGAACCTGGGGGGGTATCTCAGGGGCCTGCGGCATGGGAACGTTACCGTGAGGACATTCATGGCTATTTGCGCCGTCTGCATCGCGGCGAATGGCAATTAACTCAGGGCGACCTCGCGAAACGTGTCGCCGCCGCGATCGAACATTCTGAAGCATCGCGATCACCGTTGTATCCCGTCGAGATGCAGTTCGACAATTCGATTTCCGAACGCTACACAGTGTTCACGATTCGCGCCCAGGATACACCCGGCTTTCTTTACGAATTAGCTCACGCATTGGCACTCAATGAGGTCAGCATCGGTTGCGTGGAATTGCGGACGGTGGATGGAATCGCGCGGGACACACTGTATGTTACCGATCAGCAGGGTCGCAAGATTACAGATGCCAATGTCTTGCAGCAATTGCGCACATCGACGGTGTTGATCAAACATTTCACGCATCTGTTGCCACACAGTCCCAACCCCGCTTCTGCACTCTTGCATTTTCGTGAGTTCCTCGCACAACTGGCAGCGCGGCCGGATTGGCCCAGCGAGCTGGCCACACTGGAGCAAACACATGTGCTGGATGCCTTGGCCCGGCTGCTGGGAGTGAGCGACTTTCTGTGGAACGATTTCTTGCGGATGCAGCACGCAAGTCTATTCCCCATCGTCCGCGATGTCGCCACGCATTCGCAGCGAGTCGATCAAGCGGAATTGCGTGAACAGCTCGGACAGGCATTGGCGGTCTGTTCGAAGCATTTCCAACGAGTCGCCGTTCTGGAAACCTTTCGAGACCGCGAAATGTTCCGCGTTGATATGCGCCACATTTTAGGGCATATTCCCGAATTTGGTGACTTCTCGGCGGAATTGACGGACGTGGCCGAAGTCGTAGTCGCGGGAGCCTTGGATTTTACTCTCGACGACTTGCGTGAGCGACATGGAGATCCCGTTCTGTCAACGACCGGGAGTCAGCTGGCTGACCAAAAGTGCCTTATCAGCTTGTGCGCCCTGGGAAAATGCGGCGGCCGGGAACTCGGCTTCGCTTCGGACATCGAACTCCTGCTGGTTTATGAAGGCCCAGGCCAGACAAACGGACCGAGCAGCATTTCGAATAAGGAATTCTGCTTTAAATTGGTCGAACGCCTGTCACAGATTCTGCGGACGCGACGTGAAGGCATTTTCGAAGTGGACTGGCGACTTCGCCCCTATGGCCGCGCGGGAGATCTGGCGGTCTCTCTGGAGTCATTCACGACCTACTTCGCTCCCGAGGGGCAAGCCTGGCCGTTCGAGCGGCAGGCCCTGGTGAAGCTGCGTCCGGTCGCCGGTGACCAGGCATTAGGGCAACGAATTGTGGCAGCCCGCGACCAGCTGCTCTACCGAGGCAAACCGTTTGATCCACGGGCAATGCGTGGCATGCGGGAACGCCAGGTACAGCAATTAGTCACTTCCGCGACTGTGAATGCCAAATTCAGCCCCGGGGGGCTGGTCGACGTGGAGTACATGATTCAAGGTCTGCAGATCACCTTCGGCCGCGATATTCCAGAATTGAAGACGACAAATACCTGGGAAGCACTCGCTGCATTACGCCGCGCCGCCGTATTGCCCGCCCAGGACGTGGAAACTTTGCGAGATGCTTACCGCTTCTGGCGATTACTGATCGATGCGCTCCGCATGGTTCGCGGCGATGCCCGCGATCTGACGGTCCCCAGCGCCGAGACAGAAGACTTTCGGTTCCTGTCGCGCCGCCTCGGCTATGCACAAGCCAAAGCCTTACACACGGAGATCTTGCATCACCTGGAAGCCGTCCAGAGCGTCATTTCGAATGCCCGGCAGCAGCCAGCGACGTTCTAAGGACGAACGCGGCATTCGGCAACGTTCGACTGCGCATCGCGACCGATTTCGGGACGTTGATTTCCACGTCGCCAAGGTTGCCA
>JAQGHT010001079.1 GCA_028291565.1 Planctomycetaceae bacterium
TCGCGCCGGAAACGACACGAAGCCAACGTGGCCCAATTTCGGACGAACTGGTTCGTCGCCTCCGCCGATGACCAAATTGACGCACTGGAAGCGGCTCGCGCACTCGCGGAGCTGCCGCAGTCGCATCGAGAAGTCATCGTCGCCCGACTCTGGGGCGGGCTGGCTTATCAGGAGATCGCCGAAGTCCTGGAGATCTCGTCCAGCTCGGCACACCGTTACTACGAGGCCGGCATTGTCCTTTTGCGAGAAAAACTAGGTGTGACATGGCTGAAGAACTCCCCTTGACCGACAATCTCGATTCATTCGCCGCAGCGATGAGCGTACTTTCCCCGCATCCGTCCCGGCTGAATCGTGATCAATTGATGTACGAAGCAGGACGCGCCGCCGCTTTGGCAAGTCTGGCCGCGAACCGATCCTCACTTCGCTTGTGGAAAGCAGCCACGACTCTCTCGGTGCTGACAACTGCTTGTCTTGCCGCGCTGCTGATTCCACGCGGCATAGAGCGTGCCAATTTCGTTCCGCCGCTCCAGCAGCTGACTCAGAAACAGGCAGGCATCGTTACTGAGCCAGTCAGGGAAATTCCTGTACAAAAAGTTGTTCCGACTGAAAAGAGGTCAACCGTTAAAGTGCCCGTTGGTCCGGCACTTGATCTCAAATCACAACAGGCGGTCGCGCGATCAGTGGTTGTCGAATCTCCCAAACTTGACTTGGCAATGTCGTATCTTATTGAACGCAATCTGGCGCTCGCCGGAGGGCTTGGCAGGCTGCCAGAATCGCGAGATTTCGGTGCCGGCGAGCATCCTGTTGCGGAGACGTATCGAGATTTGCTGAAGTCGTTCGGACCCGAGAATCAATAACTGTCGGATTCGTCTATCGGAAACCTCGTCCTCTTAAATCCGCCTATAACTACTTTGCCGATTAAAACCGGCTCGCACACACAATTACGGTTCTTCGTGGATGTGATCAATGAATACGAAATTTTTCTGTCAATTTGGAGTGGTCATTTGTGTATTAGCACTGATGATCAAACCTGCTCATTCGCAGGTCAGAATTGAACGGCCTGGCTCGGCATCGTGGATTTATCATCTGACAGTCGATCCCGCCGCTGAAATGCAGCCCGCTTTGACTTATCGAATTATGCGCGGGGCTCACGAACGCAAACCTGGAAACGCCGCCACGGCTTACTACCGCGCCATTACACTCTTTACAGGCGGGCCCGGCAAGGATCTGGCCGAGATTTACGATGCCTTCCAGACCCTCGAGAATTCTGGCAAAAACCTGAGCGAATTTCCCAGGGAACAAGTCCGGAAATATCTGCAGAGATGTACCGCAGTCTTAGACGAAATTGAAATCGCATCCACCCGCGAGCACTGTGATTGGGGAATCCGGGTGCAGGAACTGGATGGCGTCCAGACGATGAATCTGCGACTCGCGGAATTCCAGGAGTGTCGAAATCTAGCCCGTCTGTTGATGCTGAAAGCCCGCCTGGCCATTGTCGATCACGATTACGACGAAGCCATTCACTCGATTCAGATGGGTTGTCAAATGGGGCGGGATGTTGCCCAGTGTCCGACAGTCATTACCGGGCTCATTGGGGCGGCCATTTTCCACGTCATGTTGGTTCCGTTACAGGAAATCATCGCCGAGCCTGCCTCACCAAACCTGTATTGGGCAGTTGCTTCGGCTCCCCGGCCCTTTATCGATCTGCGCCCTGCTTTGGAACAGGAATTCAATTGGGTCTTTAAATTCGCCCTGATTCACGAAGCCGAACAGCCTCACACGCCTGCAGAATGGAGACGTCTATTCAGCGAATCATTTCAGGTTGTACAGCAACTCTATCCCGACAGCTCGTTTCGTTTGCCTTACTTCAGCCCCCCTGATGGATCCAAGCTCAATCCACAAGTTGCCGCGGTACTGCTGGCGATGCGAGAGTATCCGCGAGCGAAAGCGGAGCTGACGCGATTGGGATTGACTTCGGAACAGATTGAGCCGCTACCCGTCATCCAAGTCATTGCTCTTCACGAGGCGAAACTGGTGAAATACCAACGCGATGAATTTCTGAAATGGGCTTATCTTCCCTACCATCAAGCGGCACCTTTCATTCAGCGGCTCGACCTCCCGACGGACGAAGAGCGTTCCGCCGATCGCCTGGTGAATCTGGAAGAAGCATTGCCCATGTTCCGAGGGCTCCGTCCGGGTATGAGTCAGGTACTTCTGGCCGGTCTGCGAGTAGATCGCCGGCTGGTTCGAGTCCAGGTGATCGAAGCCCTTCGCATGCACGCCGCGGCCAATGATCGAAAATTCCCAGCGGCCTTGTCCGAGATCAAGGTGATTCCGGTTCCGAACGATCCTTTCTCAGGTCTGCCGATCGTTTATCGCCTGGAAGGCGAAACGGCTGTGTTGGAGTTCCCGTATCCCTCGATTCCCCCTTACGGCGAAGTGATTCGCCTCAGTCTGCGAAAGATCAAGTGAGCTTTAGCGTTCACGGTCATGAATGAGATGTTTGATCGCGGGGATAGATATTGAAAAAGACTCATTCGTGGCCGCGAACAGTATAATTACCTTCCTCAATGTCTTCGGAGTACTCGCATGAGAAGAATTACCCTCTTCATTTCAATCCTGTTTGGACTTGCATCCGGCGTGTCTGCTGCGGGCCGCTCTGCGGCGGCCACTTCCGAATTCCTGGTCCCCTTCCTCGATGATCAAGTCGTTTTCGTGGCCCGGATCAATGTAGCGAAAGTTGATCTCGATCGCTTCTTGAATCTCGAAGACGTTGTGACCGGCAGCGGGAGACGCTCGATACAGCGTCTCAAACCGATTGCGAATGATCTTCAAAAAAGATTTCTCGCGGCAGGTGGAACTGAGATTTATCTCATCTATTCGGTCACTTCGGACAAGTCGGGCCCCCTCTTCTTGATCGCGCCATTGTCCAAAAATTCCCAACAGGCCGATCTTGCGAAAATCCTCGGTGAACAGTTCGGACGTGGAACCGAAGTTGACTCGATACGAATCGGAGAGGCTCTCGTCGTTGGCAATCGACATATTGGTCGACGATTTGACGCACAGAGATCGAAGCCCAATTCACGGCCCGAATTCGCCGCGGGACTTGTTTCGGCCGGTGACGCTGCATTGCAAGTGGTTTTCTCTCCATCAAAGGATCAACGCCGCGTTCTCGCCGAGTTGTTACCCGCGTTGCCCGGGGAACTGGGAAGTGTCACTGTCGCAGAGTTGCTCAAGGCGATTGCCTGGATTGCCCTGACCGTTGACGTTTCAGATCAACCACGTGGACGATTTATCGCCGAAACAATGAGTCCTCAGGACGCCACGCTCGCCAGCGATTTCTTGTCAAAAGGACTGAAATTCGTTGCGGGGATCAAGACGCTCCCGAAGTCGTTGCAGGACGCCTTGATTTCCGGAAAACTCAACTCTCGAACGGATGGCAATCAGATCACGATGTCTCTCGGAGCAGAAAACCAAGGTGTTGGATCTCTGCCTGCGATGTTGGTCGACATGACCGGCGAGTGGTGGGAAGAACTCTGCCGCGTCCACATTCGCAACAACCTTAAACAGCTCGCTCTGGCGATGCACAACTTCAATGACGCCCACGGTCAGCGGTTTCCGCCACCCGCTTCCGAGGCGACGGACGGTAAACCCCGGTTGAGCTGGCGGGTGCGAATTCTGCCTTATCTCGACCAGGTGAAATTGTATGAGAGATTTCATCAGGATGAACCGTGGAATAGTGAGCATAATCTCCAACTGCTGAAAGAAATTCCCGACGTGTATAAGACGTTAGATCAGGAGCGTGACTCAGGGCAGACCACGTTTCTGATCCCGACCAACCCGGGGATGATGGGCGGGGACCCAATCGGAATCAACTCTCGAGACGTCAAAGACGGAACCAGCAACTCCATCATGATTCTGCAGGTAGACCAGGCCCGAGCCGTTCCCTGGACCAAGCCTCAGGACTTCGAAGTTGATTTGAAGGAGCCTTGGAAGGGGGTGATCTCTGCCGACGGTTCTGGAACCTGGTCTGTCTTCATCGACGGCTCCGTTCGGTATTTAAGCAGAAAGAACGATGCGGAAAACCTGCTGAAATACCTGACTCTCAGCGGTGGTGAAATCACCAACTGAAATGACACGATTCTGAATGGGGTCAGGTTTTCAGATTTCAGTTTTGGCCTCTGGTGATTAGATGGGACTGATGGGACCAATGTGACTGATGGGACATATAAGTCCCATCAGTCCTATAAGTCCCATTTCCCACAAGCCAGCGGCTTGTGCTACAGCAACGCTGGACTGTCACTTCACGTGGACTTGCGAATGGACCTGCAACATCAAGGGGTCACTTGCTGGGCAGTTTAATTGTGCCGTCCCAGTTTGGCGGGGCCTGGCGGTTGTGTTGGGCGATCTGCAGGGCCAGGAAATCCTGGGCTTTGTCACTGGCAGGGAGCTGATGCAGTTCTTTGTAGGCAGCCTCCCAACGCCCCGCGATGAAGTCGTCGACGGCTTGTTCATAAATCGCGAGTTGCGCGTCGTCCAGATCAGGGAAATTGTGCAGTGGTGGTACCAATTCACTGACCAACAAAGCCGTCTCCATGCCAAGTGGCAGCACTCGAGCGAGTTTGCGCAGGCGGCCCTCGGTGTGAGGCATATTTGCCCGGACTTCGGCTGCGACCGTTTCGTCCAGCAAGATGGGGACTCGCAACTGCCGCGTCATGCCTTCCAGGCGGCTGGCAAGGTTGACGACGGGGCCGAAGACCGTCACCTTAACCAATTCCGCTGTGCCGATTTTTCCGGCCACTGCGCGACCGTGGGCGATGCCGATGCCCATCTGGAAGTTGGCAAGCGGATGATGTGGTTGTTGATTGAGCGATTCGAACTCGGCGCGAATTGACAGTGCGGCTTTGCAGGCATCGAGCGGACCGTGAGTCGAAGCCACAGGCCAACCCCAGAAACCCATTGCGGCATCACCTAAAAAATCGCCAATACCACCGCCGTGGGCCAGGATATGGCGAGTCATGATGCCCATCGCCTGACTGACTCGGTCGAGCAATCCGAGCAGATCGTGACGTGAACTTTCCGAATGTTTACTAAAACCGCGTAAGTCACAAAACAGAATGGTGACGTCGGCTTCTCGCGGAGCGAGCAATCCTGTATCCAGATTTTCTCCGACCGCCGCCAGGACTGCCGGAGCGAAGAACTGCCGCAGGCCTGACTGCTGCCGTTCGAGTTGTCTCAGGCGACGCACGGAGCTGACAATTTCCGCCACGAGCTCGGCGAATTTTACATCGGCTTCCAGATGCATGGAGGCCGTGACCGCCTTTTCAGCGGTGCCAAAGGCCTGGGGCCGTTCGCCAGTGAGGTACATGCCCCAACCCTCGGTGGCGTTGCCGAGCACGGGAGTGCAGAATGCCCAGTCGGAATTCGCAGCGATGGTGTAATCGGTCGACGAATTCGCGGCGTGCTCCCACGTGTGCAGCACGCTTTGGCGACGAACGCCGATGGCTTCTCGGATCAATCGCCCGCTGGGATGGAGTTCTCCAGCCGTTTCACGCCGCCGATCCCATTGCAGGATATGCACGCCGGCCCCGTCCCAACGAACGATTGCGGCGGCTTCGGCCTGCACGATTCCGGCCAATAGCAGATTCACCAGCCGCGCGAGCAATTCCGAATCGGTGCGGGCGCCCCAGATCACTTCCGGTAGATTCGAAAGAACTTCAATCCGCTTGTCAGCATCTCGAAATCGCACACCCTGCAAGGCCTGGCGGCTGAATGTGACTTCATCGACCGGAGATGCTGCCGGAGTTGCGGAAGCGGCACGTGGATTGTGAATTTGAAAACTGGTTTGACCAATGACGAAATGTTCGCCCTCTTTCAACTCGCAGTTCTGGACCTGTACGCCGTTGTGAAACAGCGGATTGATGGCTTGCGGCAACGCTTGAATGAGGACCGTTTCGTCCGAAAGCAACACTTCGACATGCTTGCGAGAAATTTGCGCGTCCCAGGGGACAACGAGAATTCCATCGTGATCGCGCCCCAACACGTAGCGTTCACCCAATTGCAGGCGGATACGCCAGCGCTGACGCGGCTCGGGACCGACGGCGATCAAATCCATTTCCAGAGGGCCTCCAGGCGAGCGATGGGTGGGTCGGGCCGACGTGAAAAAACTGTTGACAGATGACGGACAGGTCAAAAAGCTGTCCTACCTGGCCTTAACAGTGACTCCTGTCAGGTTATCGATCGAGAGCCGAAAAATCACCCACAGGGCGGCTAATGTCTCTTTGTAGTTGATCTTGGATTGTCCGAATCGGCGGTCTTCGAAAACAATCGGGGTTTCTTCCATCGTGCAGCCAACCCGGCGGCAGCGATAGAGAATCTCTTCCTGGAAGGCATAACCTTTGGCCCGGATCCGATCCAGATCCAATTCACGGAGTTTCGAGACCCGATAAGCGCGATAGCTGCCGCTGTTGTCTTTTGTTCTCAGCCAGAGCAGCCAGCGTGCGTAGAGGTTGATGCTGCGGCTCATGAAGTGTCTGGCCAGTGACCAGCCGACCGCCTTGCCCCCTGGAACGTAACGCGAACCAATCGCCACATCACAACGATCCGTCAGGTCGGCCAGGGCTGGCAAATGTCGCGGATGATGGCTGAAGTCCGCATCCATATTCAAGACGAAGTCATAATTGTGTTCGATGGCATAACGAAACCCCGCCAGAATCGCTGTCCCGAGTCCCAGCTTGCCGGCCCGGTGCTGAACGTGCACTCGAGGTTCTTTCGCGGAGATTTCGTCAGCCAGCTTTCCAGTGCCATCCGGCGAGTTGTCATCGACCACGAGCACTTCAGCCCAAGGCAATTGCGCTAGAATCTCCGGAATCAGCTGCGGCAGGTTCTCTTTTTCATTGTAAGTACATAACGTGACGAGCAATCGCGGGTGGGGCATGGTGTTTCCGTCCGTGGAGTTGAATTCAAGGCTGCGGGGTCGATGGCGATTCTGCAAATCCCACCCAGGTTGCCCAGATGGTAGTGGGCTTTATCACAACAGTACCATTCCGATCAATTGGGCCATACTCACTTTCGGACGGACTGTAGAGTGAAATTCATATCGGCTCGCGATTTGCAATTGATTCATCGAGGATGGTTGATGTGATCTGGAATTGGAAGTGTCCGGCATGGTAATATGGGCGTCATCAGAAATGATCGGATCTGATGACGAGCCATGAAGTTACCGCCAAGCCGCGGCGGGCTTGTCACAGTGGGTGAGCGATCCGGGTCAAACGGCACGGGCAGGAGATTGGTCAATAGTGTTTAAACGCATCTGGATTTCCGTGTGGACGGTTTTGATCTGCATAACGAGTTCCGGGACTGGATTCGGGGCCGCACCGGATTATGTCAAAGAGATCAAGCCTCTGTTACAGCGACGTTGCGTCAACTGCCATGGCGCCTTAAAGCAGAAGGGTAATCTGCGATTAGATGTTCGCTCGGCGATTTTAAAAGGTGGCGATAGCGGACCTTCGGTCGAACCCGGAAAGGCCGACCAAAGCCTGTTGCTGCATGCCGTCGCGGGGACAAATGGTGTTCAACGCATGCCGTTGGAAGGTGAGCCGCTCAAGCCTGAAGAAATTCAATTACTGAAGACTTGGATTGATGCGGGCGCGGTGGCACCTGATGAGCCGCTGCCTCCCGATCCCAGGCAGCATTGGGCATTCCAGAAGCCAACACGGACTGCATTGCCTGCGGTGTCCGGTGCAGAATGGAAGCAGAATCCAATTGATGCGTTCATCTCCGCAGAACACCAGAAACGTGGGTTGGTGCCTCGTCCTGAAGCCACAAAGCCAGTCCTATTGCGGCGGATTTTCCTGGATTTGATTGGCGTGCCACCAACGCGACAGGAGATGCAGGCGTTTCTGGGTGACGTTGCACCGGACGCTTATGAAAAAGTCGTCGATCGTTTATTGGCCAGTCCGCAATATGGCGAACGCTGGGCGCGACACTGGATGGATGTCTGGCGATATAGCGACTGGGACGGCTACGGCGCCGAGGTCCGCGAGAGCCAGGCCCACATCTGGCGCTGGCGTGACTGGATCGTTGAGTCTCTCAATTCTGATCACGGTTACGATCGGATGGTGCAGGAGATGTTGGCTGCTGATGAGTTGTATCCTGACGACTCGAGTCGCCTGCGTGCAACCGGGTTCCTGGTTCGAAATTATTTCCGCTTTAACCGGAACGTATGGATGGATAATACGGTCGAGCACACGGGCAAGGCCTTCATGGGGCTGACGTGGAATTGTGCCCGCTGCCACGATCACATGTATGATCCCATCAGTCAGCAGGAGTACTATCAACTGCGGGCGATCTTCGAGCCCTATGATGTCCGGACTGACAGAGTCGCGAATCAATCCGATGTGACCAAAGATGGTCTGGCCCGGGTTTACGATGCCCACGCGGCCACGCCGACATTCCTGTTCGTGCGCGGTGACGAAAAGGAACCGGTGAAAGAAAAGCCATTGACTCCTTTGATCCCCGGCGTCCTGGGGGCTCCACTGACGGCGGTTGGCGAAGTCGTCTTGCCTGCCCGAGCTTATTACCCAGGAATGCAGAAGTTTGTTCATGACGAAAGCCAGGCCCAGGCCTTGGCTGAAGTCAAACGGACTGAAGCACTGGCCGCGGTTTCGATGGAAGCTCTGGCGGCCGCGAAACAGAAGTTGTCAGTGTTTCAAAATACCACGGCAACGCCAACCACCGAGGTTCCACCCATTCTGGCGGACAATTTCGCAGCCGCCAGGCCCGAGTTATGGAAGCAATCCCACGGGAAATGGGAGTACCAAAACGGAAAACTCTTGCAACTTGAACCGCTCGATCAAAGCTGCGAATTGATTTCGCAAATAGCGTTACCACAGGACTTCCAGGTGCGGTTTCGTTTCAAAACGACAGGCGGGAAGATGTGGAAATCGGTCGGCCTGTCCTTTGATGCTGTTGGTGAAACGGATTCCGCGGGAGTTTATCTCAGCTCTTACGCAGGCGGGCCGCGGGTCCAGATTGTTGTCAAAACGCAGGGACAGAGCGCTTATCCCGCCGACGCGTCGAAACCTTTGACCGTGGCATTGGGTGAGGAGCATGAGCTTCAGGTTTTCGTACGCGGTCTGCTGGTGAATGTCGCCGTTGATGGAAAGTTGCACCTGGCTTACAAGCTGCCGCGCCCTCGCCCGGCTTCGAACGAATTTCGTCTGTGGACCTATGACGCCACAGCCGAATTTCTCGATGTTCGAGTGACGGCATTGGCGCCGGAAACCGCAGTTGTCGGGATGATTCAGGGCGATCAACCCGCACCCATTCCAATGCCACTGAGTTTGGAATCGTTGACGGCCAATATCCAGAAGGCGGAGCAGGGCGTGGTTCTCGCGGTCAAAACCAAGGCTGTTTCGATCGCGGAGCTCGACTCTGTAAAAGCCCGGGTCGACGCTGACGACGCCCAATACAGTAATCCAATCGCAACCAACGCCAAAGAGTTGGCTCAGGCGGCGGTCAAGTGTGAACGTGAATTGGTTCTGAAACAAGCCGAACTGAAGCAATATCAGGCCGAACAAGCGACCTCTCAAGCCAAGCTGGCCCTGAAGCCGGGCGATGAGAAACTTCAAAAGGCAGTGACCGATGCCGAGGCCAAGCTGGCAGAAAGTACCAAGGCGTGCGATGCGGCGAAATTGGCGCACACTCAACCATTGACCGAAAACTATTCGCGATTTGGGACCGTGTACCCCATGAAGAGCACCGGCCGGAGACTGGCTTTTGCCAGATGGATTGCGAGTCCAGAAAACCCGTTGACTGCTCGCGTCGCCATCAATCATATGTGGCTGAGACACTTCGGCAGTCCGCTCGTGCCGACCGTGTTTGATTTTGGTTTGAACGGCAAGCTGCCCACCCATCCCGGTCTGCTGGATTGGCTGGCCGTTGAACTGATGCAATCTCAATGGCAGATGAAAAGTCTACATCGCCTGATGGTGACCAGCCGGGCGTATCGCGCGCAATCGCATGGTTTGCCTGCGGATGAACCCAATTCCAAGATTGATCCGGAAAACCTCTTTTTATGGCGCGCGAATCCTCATCGCATGGAAGCCGAAACGATTCGCGATAGTACGCTCGCCGTTTGCGAACAGCTGGATCGTACCACAGGAGGGCCAGATCTGGATCCGCAGCTGGGTTTGACGATCCCTCGACGCAGTCTCTATTTTCGGAGCGCCAAAGAGAAGAAGGTGACGTTCCTGGCGATGTTCGACAGCGCGAACGTCGTCGAATGTTATCGCAGATCGGAGAGCATTGTGCCTCAGCAGGCGTTGGCGATGGCGAATAGTCCGTTGACCCTGGTTCAAGCTCGGCTGTTGGCTCAGAAGCTGTCGCAGGAAGCGGGCCTGGAGGCAACTCCTGAGGCAAACATGAAGTTCATCGAGATTGGCTTTCTGCAGGTCTTAGCGCGGCCGGCCTCTCAAGCCGAGATCCAGGAATGCCAAACCTTTCTGGCTTCGCAGGGACAGCGATTCTCCGCGGTGAAAGAATTGACGGCATTCGGGGCAGGCCCAGACACGCTCGTCAAACCTTCAACGGTCCCGCATCTTCGAGCTCGGGAAAACCTGATTCATGTGTTACTCAACCACAACGAATTTGTCACTGTTCGCTGATTGAAAGCATACGCTTCCAGTTCACGTCCTTCGATCCCAGAGTTGCCATTGAGAAATGCGCTTCTGACTTTTACGTGCCTAATACGAATGCACTTGCGAGCCCTGTTTTTGAGCATAACGCTCGGTTTAAGTGCATCGCCAGCGAATGCGAATTCTTCCTAAAATCGAGAATCGTAATTTTGCTACGCGAGAGACAGTTGCCGAGACGATTGAGACGCCTACAATGCCAGCAAGCTCGCAAGATCTGGTGGCAAAGTATGAAGAACTGGGAACTTAGTATCCTTTGACGAGCAGTTTGGCACGAAGTGAGCAGCAGTTGTGATTCCCAGGTTCTTTTGTTTGATTTTTGGAGAGTGCCAACTCGAGTTTACGCAGCCGAATTGGAAGTTCAGTCAACCGTAATCAACGAAGAGTGTCTTATCTGAGACGGCGCGTGGCGTTTTGATTACGATTCGTGGGCAGCAGGAAGCGATCTCGCAGGTCGAGTAGATTTCAGCATGAACGAGATGCAATATCTTTCCCGCAACGAGCACGACGCTCCACTTTTGCCGGGGCTGATTGGCGCCAGTGAAGCCATGCGTGCGGTCTATCACGTGACGCGCAAGGTGGCGCCAACCACCGTCACGGTCTTGCTGACCGGCGAGACAGGTACTGGCAAAGAGTTGATCGCCCGGGCGCTACATGAACTCAGTCCACGAGCGAGTGCTCCATTCATTCGCGTGAACTGCGGAGCTCTGAGTGAAAGCTTGCTCGAAAGCGAATTGTTCGGCCATATCAAAGGGGCATTCACGAACGCACACGAGAATCGCACAGGTCGATTTGAAGCGGCCCATGGCGGCACGATTTTCCTCGACGAGATCAATTCGGTCAGCTATAAGCTGCAGGTCAAATTGCTCCGAGTTTTGCAAGAGCAGGAATTTGAACGTGTGGGCGACACCAAATCGATCAAGGTCGATTGCCGGGTTGTCGCCGCGACCAATCGCGATCTCCAGGATGAAATGGAAGAAGGGCGCTTTCGGGAAGATCTTTATTATCGCCTGAATGTGGTACCGATCTATCTGCCGCCGTTGCGTGAAAGACGTGACGACCTGCCATTGCTGATCGATTTCTTCCGCCATCGATACGCCGCGGCGAATAAAGTTCCCGTCCCGACGGTTCCGGTGGAAGTAATGCGCGCACTGCAGAATTACAGCTGGCCAGGCAACGTTCGAGAATTGCAGAACTACGTCGAGCGGGCGATTGTGCTATCCTCGAACAACACCCTGTCTATGGACTTGCTGCCAGCTTATGTGCGCGGCGGAAGTACCATGCGCGGAGGTCGCCAGGGGGCCAAGACCCTCGATTCACTGTGTAACGAACTGGTGGCGCTCGGGATGTCCCAATCGACGGAAATGGACACCAATCTGCATGAGCGAATTGTCTCGCTCGTCGAGAAAGAAGTGATCGGGCAGGTCTTGAAATCGTGCCAGGGTGTCCAGACCAAAGCCGCGACGCGGCTGGGGATCAACCGCAATACGCTGCACAAGAAGATTTCGGATTACGCTTTGGAAGAACCGGGGATGGAACCAGCCACCGTGTAAAGTGTCGTAGCATAAGCCGCTGGCTTGTGTGGCACCTGCAAAGTGACAACGCTCCGTGGGTTACGACAGGCACCTGGCAACCTTGGGGCGTCTTGTGATACCCCTCGGGATGATTTCCACGTAGCCAAGGTTGCCAAACCTTGGGCATCGTGCCAGAAACGGAGCGAACCGCCCCGATCTCTGGCGAGATCAGCTACAGAAATCCTTCACGGAGTAGCGCTTTGCGATTTGCAGCCGTGAATCATGCGTGGCAGGTTGCGTGTGGTCCGAACAGTTGTCGAAACGGATAAAAAATACAGGACGGATAAGACTCCGATGTCTTATCCGTCCTGTGTTTTACAATTTTAGACGGCAATTCGCACAAGCCAGCGGCTGATGCTACGTTGTGTATTACGCCGCGTCTGTATACCGTGCGAAGATCAACGAGATGTTCTGCCCGCCGAATCCAAAGCTGTTTGATAAGGCATTGTGGACTTGTTTTTCGCGAGCGGCGTTCGGCACATAGTCGAGATCGCACTCGGGATCTGGTGTGTCGTAGTTCATCGTCGGTGGAATTACGTTGCGATTCAACGTCAACAGGCACGTAATGGCTTCAACGCTGCCAGCGGCCGCGATCAAGTGCCCCATCATGCTCTTGATGCTCGAGACGGGGATTTTATACGCATGGTCGCCGAACGATTGCTTGATTGCCAACGTCTCGACTTTGTCGTTGACTTCCGTACTCGTACCATGAGCATTGATGTACTGAATGTCGGTAGGATTCAACTTCGCGTCATTCATCGCCATGCGGATACAGGAGACAGCGCCGCGGCCTTCCGGATGCGTATCAGTAATACGGAACGCATCTGCCGTCGACCCATAGCCCAGAATCTCGCCCCAGATGTGAGCCCCACGCGCTTTCGCGTGCTCCAGCTCCTCCAGAATGACCATTCCGGCGCCTTCACCCAGTACGAAGCCGTCACGATTCTTATCGAATGGTCGTGATGCTCCGCGAGGATCGTCATTGTTCGTGGACAATGCGGTCAACAGATTGAATCCAGTGACGCCGAACGGGTGAATCATGCTGTGGGCACCGCCGGACAACATCACGTCGGCATCGCCGCGACGGATTATCTCAGTCGCCTCGCCGATGGCCTGGCTGGATGCAGCACAGGCGGTGAGGCAGTTCAAATTCGGCCCCTGGGCATTGAACAAGGCGGCCAGGTGACCGGCGGGCATATTGGGTTCTTGTTCCAGTTCGGCCAGGGGATTCAATTCCTGCAGGCCGTTTCTCGCGAACTCGCCGAAGTCCAGCTCGCCATTCTTGTGCGCGGCAGTGATGATTTTCATGAAGACATGAAAATTCTGAGCACCTTCGCCGGCTCCCAGGTAGACTCCGAAGCGACCTGGATCCAGACTGGATGTCATAATGCCGGACTGCTTGACCGCGTCGACCGCAGCCCCGATGGCGAATCGAATGTTGCGGCCCGAATGTTGAAAACGCTCGGGCTCATCGATCCACTTGGCCAGATCGAAGTTCTTGACTTCCGCGGCGATTTTCGTCGGAAAATTCGCGGCATCGAAGTGGGTGATCCTGCCGATCCCGCTGCCGCCTTCCAGCATGGCGGTCCACATTTCGTCGATGGTATGACCGATGGGAGTGATGGCACCCATCCCGGTTACTACAACTCTTCGT
>JAQGHT010001080.1 GCA_028291565.1 Planctomycetaceae bacterium
ATGCCACTTCTGCTGCAGCACATCTTCAATGGCACAAAGCCGAACCGAATGCTGAATTGATTGTTCGGGACGACATACCTCCTCCACCAGACGGATATGGAACAGTGGGACCATATTATGCCAAAGGTGCGATAATCACTGATTTTAAGCCAGCCCCTTCAAAGCGGGTGTATATGTCGGATGTCTACACGCTTTGTGCAGCGAAGATCGGGGGGCATTCAATGTTTACTGAGCGAACGTTAAGCCGCCGTCCGTGGCAAGAGGAGTTTCCGGGGGTTGAAGATCCCGTGTTTTTGTGTTCCTGGTGTACTGTCTTGAACGCTTACGTGAAAGATGGCGGATTACCTCCACGCTCCGCCAAATACCCACCTCGAGAATCTGAGTCTCATTGGCTTTCCATGGGCTGGTTCAACGTCGTGTATCCTCGCGGACGACCGCATGAATTGTTTTGGAACCAAAATAATTGATTGGAGTAACAAGACAGGTAAATTGTGGGATCGGATCAAACCGAGGATGCGAGGATTCCACGGCACTGAAAACGCTGCCGGCAATCCGAGCCTGACGCTTAAATATACCTATGATGTGGCAGGTCGAGTCACCTCGATCCCGAAAGTGACCAACGACGTACAGTCCGCAACTCATCTTTCTTACGATGACCTGGCACTGACGACGACGGAAACGGATCCCACGGGATTGATCACCGTGACCAAAACGGACGAGTTGGGACGCACTGTCCGCCAGGACCTTCCGGATGGTACATTCTTTACAATGGTCTTTCCTTCGGGAAACCAGACTTTGGTGTTCGACGCGGCCATCCACGAGACTCAGCAACTCGACGACGCCAAAACAATAAGCGGAGCACGAACACGACATGTTTGAATGGCTCGATGAAGAGATGAATCGAATCAAGACTCGAAAATTCCATCTTGTGGATGGCCCCGCTTCTGATGAACTACGGCGGGCGGTGGAGTCTTGCGATTTTCCGCTGCCCCCGTCTTACAGAGAATTCGTATTGCGTTACGGCAACGCAAAGCTGTATCACCGCTCCAGCAATTGGCTGGTTCAAGTCTTCGCTGGCCCAAGAGAAGCCGAGAGCGATCAGTTGGAACCACTCATTCATTTTGGACGTACCGAAACCTCACTGGCTTACTTCAAAGAATCGTTGCTTGTGGAGGGGAAGGAAGCACCTGTCTTCGAGTGGCGACATGGACAACGCGTTCAGCAAACCGCTGATAGCTTTGAGGATTGGTTGCAGACAAAGCGTGATTTGGCTCGAAAGCGATACAAAAAGAAGGAATGGGAAGCCATCGAGAAAGGCCCACCCCCTTTCACCGACCACGAGCGGTCCATCGTCGAAGCTCGGAAGCAGCTTCGATGGCGTGTCGTCGGCGTTGCCCCAAACGAAGACCTGCGTTTTGAGATTCAAAATGAATCGACCATGATTCTGCCATACTTGTCGGTTGGCATTCGTGGCAAATTGCGACCGCCTAAGACTGGCCCACTGAATGGCACGGCATATTTGCCAGTCATGTCAATTCGCCCGGGCGAAACCAAAGTGGTCGAGTTTGATTGCTACAAGAAATTCATCACCCCGGAAGAAACGGAGGTTATCGCTCTGCCTGATCCGGAGCCGGAAGACCGGGATCAGTATTGGGAGTTCAAAACATAGGCTCGAACACAACTGGAAGTGTGAGACGCCATCGAAAACGATCCGCCGAAGCCTTTGACGCTCCTCTAACGGGAAATCACTTCGCTGTATCGGACTTGCAAAACTCGAACTCGAGGAATGGAATGACTAGGATTCATTACGTCGTGCTGCTTCTGGCGGCAATGTGTTGCACAACGTCGTGTAGCGACCCGGAAACCCTTTCTCCGCCGATGGTGGCTCGAAATTACGTGCTCTATGACCAAGCCGTAGAGGGTATGACGTTTCCAGTCAAGACAGATGACTTCGACATCAAATGGATGCATCAAGGATATCCGACGACGATAGAATGGTATGCATCATTTCACTGGAACGTGCTTCGAGCAGATAAATCTACTGACCAAGTGTTGTTACACAAGCTCATAACTGAGGTGCGAACTCAACGATTAGAGCGGCTAGAACAGTACATCAAGAGAAATAAAGGGACGGTGCGCTATTGCGAATTCGCCATCTTTCGCGAGTCTGAGGTTGACCGCCTCGAACGACGACCTGAGTCGCGAGTTTACCACTGGCATAATTGTGACTTTAGAGAGATTGTTTGATGCGAGCATCGCGACCGAGCAAATCCAGAAGGAAGCCGCGGTTTTTCCGAAGCCACAAATCAGGCATCCCGACTGGTCGGACTGGTACCCCGCAATGGTGATCGCACATCATCAAGGTAAATTCCACGAACTGACTGGCTCGTTGAACTCAAAGGCAAGATCGGGTATCAAGACTCCGCAGAAAAACGGCGGCGGTGATAAGAGCGACAAGCGGTGACCGGAAAATGGCTGACTGCAAGATCGCTGTGAAATTGCGAAAGGCGGACACAATCAGAATTCGGTCACAGCCCTTTCTGATCTCTTCCATCCAAAAGTTGAACACATGGCGGATTTCAACTCGATCAGATTGTCCTGCTCGAAGGTGAGGCAAAATGACACTTGTGCAGAGGCTGAGTGATCGGGGAGCAGCAGACGTCACCTTGAACGAACTTGAAGCGAAGATTGGCTCGACGTTGCCAGCTGACTATTGTCGGTTCATGTCGGAGTTGAATGGTGGTCGTCCGGAACCATCAGGATTTCAGTTTCAAACTTCCGACGGAATCAGCGATTCATCCATTCGCTATTTTCTGACGCTCGACGAGCGTGAGAAACGGTACTCCGTCCACCAATTCCTAGATCGCTACCGAGACCGAATCCCCGAATTGATGCTCCCTGTCGCGTGCGATTCGTTCGGTAATATCGTTCTTCTGGATGTTGGAGCCAGGTCCTATGGATCGTTATTCTTTTGGGATCACGAGCAGGAAAACGCGGATGAAGGGACTTCGAGCAACATCTTCGTAATCGCCCCCTCCTTCACAAAGTTTTTGGAGTTGCTGGAATGAGAGAGCACCGAGAAAACAAAGAACGGGGGGATTGCATGCGTACTGGAAGTAGCGAAGGGGACGCAGCTCTTGCTGGGCTGCCGGAAGCTCAGCCTTTCGCTTCTCGATCTCAGTTTTCCCCCTTGAAAGCCGGCGGGCTGCTTAAGATACGCCGCACATGAATCATATGCCTACTCAAGCCGAGAATCACCTGCTGCAATTTGCCGATCTAGATCGATTCTGGATTTTTCGGTCAGCTGATATTCAGCCAGGACTCATCCACTTTGGCGATTCGCTTGGCCAGGCAATGATACTGATGATGGACGATGAAAACCTCCTTGAACAATGTATTGCATTGTTGGAGTCTAGGGACTGTCCGGTATTTGACGATATTGCGTTAATGGATTCTTATGCCGAAAGATTTATACCCAAAGCCGCAACGGAAGAGACTTAAAGAGAATACGTAAATGCGAATAACGGCGGTTAGGATTAAGACGTTTTTTGGACGTGACAAACACATCCGAGCAATTCATTCGGGCCTATTTCACGGTCTCGCCTTTCGAGGGGGGATCGAATATCCGTCTGCGCCTTCTGCGTATTTGACAAACGATGTCCGTGAACCTTTAGAACTCGTCAGACCTGGCAATTTTGTGCCACAGATTACCCGGCCCGACGAGAATCTGGTATGCCTTGACGAAGTCGTGCGGAATCTGCGGCAGTTCACGCCGCTCGAGTTTCTTCCTGTGACTGTCAGTAAGATTGTAGACTTTTGGGTGCCCAAAGGTGATATGACTTACTATAGGAATGCGAAAACTCGCGATATTGATGGCGCGTGTCTTTTAAAGCTTCTTCCTGATTCACGGGCCAGCTTCCCAGACATGCCTGAATTATGGGAGCTCCTGGTTCCGCGACTTTCCGTCGCCGCAAAGCAATTCGACAACATTCACAGTTACAAATTCCACTTTGGTGAAGCGGAATATGCCGACACCGAAGAGTTTTCAATGTCCCGAGAAGTATTTGAGAAGTATCCGGTGGTCGCACAAATCGGCATCACGATGTTTCGCGCCGACGTGTTCTCGTGTATTGCCAGATTTTTTGACGAGGACTTCTTTCATTTCAGCTCCCAACAGATTGAATGAGATTTCGTCGATGTTGTCGAGCATTGGCAATTGTGATTCAACAACTTGAAATCGAGAAACGATATTTGACACAAGTCCGTCTCCAACGCCGCCACGACCGAAAACCCCACCTCGGTGTTGATTCGGCCAGGTCATCCAGATCACGCAGCAGGGAAATATGCGACGAGGTCAAGTCCCTGGAGTGCTGCGGGTTGACGCAGCCCTGTATGGAACTGAAATGGAGACGTTGATCATTTGCGAATCGACCGTCACTATCATCGAGTTTGATCATCACGGTTTTGAACTTCGTGAGTCGCTATTTCAATCGAATGGAGGGCGGTGTCGAGCCACCGCACTCCAGGGTCAAGGAATGCGACCACGCCCTTCCCTGTTGAATTTCGTATGTGAACAACATGCCGCAGAACACTCCTTTTTTGACTTGGATTCCCACACGTTTCTCGCCATTCGGTGTGTCGCACCGTTTCGAGATATCGACAGCATTCAACAGGCTTCGAATGGTGACTCGAGGAAAATTCCGCAAAGTTCGAAACTATTCGCGAATCCCCTGCATCCCGCTCGCCGGTGAGCGAGACTTCATACTGCCTGTTTCCGAAAAAACTCAACCCAGAAGAATTGCTCTGTAGAAACTCAGCTCGTTAAAATGCCAAAACCGGAGATGAATCACAAGTTTCGACTGTCGACGTGCGCAACTATTCAAATTCATCGATCAAGAAAGGCCCTTTTAATAAGAATGAGACGGCAAACTATCGCCAATTGGGTATACACTTAAAGAGATGTCGGGACTACAACACTTTGACCAAACGTTTTTGGGTGCCAGTTATCTGGATGGATGAGATTGTTGGCTTCATTAACGATCCCAAGCCTGATAATTTTTATCTCTATGGCGTTTGGCAGCCAATTGACTCGCAATTTTGTGAGAACTTCACTGCAACAGTTGAACGCGGCGACGAACCGCAAGTGAAACTTGGCGAAAGTGACACAGCGCTGGTTTGTACGGTGCAAGAAATCCTTGAATCGCGAATTGAAATGAAGATCCAGTTCCCGCGGGCGAATCATTGATATATCTACGGGCGTCTGCCGGATTTGGTTCGAAATCCCTGGAGTGCTGCGGCTTGACGCA
>JAQGHT010001083.1 GCA_028291565.1 Planctomycetaceae bacterium
CGGCCTGGGCCTATCGATTGTCAAAGAATTGTCGAAATTGCTGGGTGGTGAAGTAAGTCTGCAGAGTGAATTGGGCAAGGGCAGCAGATTTACAGTACGTCTGCCATATCAGATCCGGGAGCAACAGGCGACTCCCGAGGACCTCATGTTTGTGCAAACTCTGGAGCTCAGCAAATTGCGCCGCTACGACATGGCACGCATGCCACCAGTGAAGTAGGAAAATTTAAAGTTGAAGCGTTGCAATTGGTAGATTATGCTGCGATATCTCCTACGACCATGTGCTTACATCTGGGCCAGTCCCTCGAGCTTGCTCGGAATCTGTTCGGGCGTTCTGGGCCTGCTGACGGGCGGCGGCTGGCAACTGCGTCGCGGAGTCTTGGAATTCCACGGCGGTTTCATTCATTGGGCTTTTATCCGATTCCCCGGCGTTAAACCCGCGGCGATGACGCTGGGACACACAATTCTGGGGCGAAACATCGAAGCCTTGAATCGGACTCGGAATCATGAGCATGTCCATGTTCGGCAGTACGAACGTTGGGGACCATTTTTCTTGCCGGCCTATCTGTTATGTTCGTGCGTGTTGTGGCTGCGCGGTGGCGATCCGTATCTCGACAATCCCTTCGAGGTCGAAGCGTTTGAGCAGTTTCCATAGCAGTGTGCAAATGCCGTTGTAGTGAGTTCTATGACACTATTCAGCGAGCCCTGATCATTTGGGACCACGGACTGTACCCTACTTCGGAAATTGGAATTCCTTGAAACACGAGTAGTGCGGAGGCCGTGGGCCCACCGGGGCAAGCACGGTGGCGGATGTGCTCCGTTATGTGCATGTTATTGTACTAAAGTCGCTTCAATATGCATTAATGTGTGACGTTCACACTTTTCTGCCGACCAGATTTACGCCGCTGCCAATCAACAAATTGTGTTCGTAAACCCAGCGATAAACTCGTCCTGTTTTCTCGGGAGGTAAGACTCGTAAATCCGTGAATCCCGCTGCTTCGTACCATGCGGTCAATTCTGCGACAGTATGGTGATATTGATATTCAGGTGCGAACCAATCGAATGTATCGCAGACGCGGTTTTCCCAATTCGGATGGGCGCTGAAATTGACGACTTTATTCAGCGTCTTATTGAGCACTGGAATTCCCCCCAGCCAGGCGCCCCAGCGGCACCAGCGTTCCAATCGCTCGGATGGCATGCGCGTCGTTCGCCGACGCAAGATGTTATTGATCGCTTCCTGCCACCATTGGTTGCGTCGATAGAGCCAGACTGCCAAGCGTCCGCCAGGCTTCACCATGCGAGAGACCGCGTCAAACACTGCCCGGGTGTCTGCGTCATGATGCATCACGCCAATGGAAAACACGAAATCGAATGATTCGGGGGGCAGCGGCAGCCGTTTCAAATCGCCTTGCAGGAAGTGGACATTCGGAAGGTGGCCACACAGTTTTGCCGCTTTGTCCACCGCCGAACTGTGATCGGCTCCCACGACGTCAGCCCCGGCTTCACCTGCTACTTTGCTGTAGCGTCCGCCGCCGCACCCTGCGTCCAGCACGCGCAATCCACTCAACTCGGAAAGCGAGATTCCAGTCTTCGCCTGGAACGTCGCCTGGTCTTCATCGTCATGGGCCACTTCATACTTATTCCATTGCAGCCCGAAACTCGCCAGATGGTCCTGCTGTACGAAGCGGGGAATGTCATTCATGAGTGTCGCAACAGAGGCTCCGGTCATTGAATTGAGGGTCCGCCCGACTGCGTTCAATGTGAGTTCGCATCCCGTTGCCGGATCACGCAAGAGTTCCAGAAATTCTTGCCGGGTTAGCATATCGACTCCGAACTGGCGGGAATGAGACGTTTTGCGCAGACCCTGTCCGCCTCACACGGAAGATGATTGGTGGTCGCTTGCGGTCGATCTATTTCGGAAACCAAGGTTGGACCTGCCAGTGTTCAATGTCCTGATACGGAAACATCGGTCGCGTCATCAAACCCCTCACATGTCGTCGCACGGCCATGAATTCGGACACTTCCCATAATGGAATCAAATAGACTTCAGACCACAAATCTTTGTGCAGTTGCTTTAATTGCCTCTCCGCTGCCGGCCAATCTCCGGCTTCATCAACTGCGATCAGATCATGCCGTAGCCAGTCTGGTAACTGGGCCAGGGATTCGACCCGAGCCTGGTTATCAAGGGTGAGAACGGGCCACAATTCGGTCAGCGGATCTGTCATTCGAACGGTTCGATACAGCAAATCCCAGGCGGCAGGTTCGGCCACCGCGTCGAATGGAATCTGCGGTCCGACTTCAACGACTGTCACATTGATGCCGAGCACTTGCCACTGCCTGGCCAATTCGCGCGCGGCGGCCTGTTCCGTGGCATCAGAACTGACTCCCAATCGAAGTTTTGGGAGTTCACCCTGCAATTCCTTCCTGGCGGCTAGCAACATCGAGTAAGCCAGCCGGGCGTCGTACCGATGTGGGGGGACGATTTGATTATAGGCGGATTGAGTGGTCGCGAACGGGCTGGAGACAAGCCGCCCGTGCGTCGCAGACTTGCCTCGCAGAACGACTTCTTCCAGGACTTTTTTCCGGTTGGAACCATATGCCAAAGCGCGTCGCAAAGACGGGTTGTGCAAGGCGGTGTGGCGCGGGTGAAACTGAATCATGTGGGTCAACGGTAAGGCGTATTCGTAGATCGATAGTTCGGGCAGGTTCCGGACGCGTTCCAGATCCCACAAAGGGACTTGGGGAATCAATGAGATCTCACCCCGGATCCAGCCTTGCAATAACGCTTCCGGGGTGGAATACCTGCGCTCGATCAGCTCAGACAAATACCACTCCTTCCCGGCGGAGGGTTGTGCGAGGGAACGGTGATAAGTGATCCGATCCGGTTTTACAACGTCTCGCGTAAAACGTTGTCGGGCAGTCGTGATTGAATTTGGCGTCATTGTCGATGCCGATCCTGTCAGCGGAATGGCAAAATCGAACAGTGTTTCTGGCCTCAAGGGGGCGTGGCGAAACTCAACACTGAACTCGAAAGGAGAGAGACTGCGCACACCGGAAATGTAATTGGCAAAACGCTCGTTGTATTCTGCGTGTCCCGGATTCAGTCGCGCGGCAATTTCTTCCACGATCGGACCGGAAGTCACTTTGTCGATTCCTTCCCAGGGTGCCACCTGTGAACGCAATCGAAACAGAATACTCCGTCCCAAATCAGTCGGTTCCCAATCCTGGATGAATCGACTGTGATACCGGACCAGCTTGTCACCCAATCGCGCGGGCTCAAACAACTGAGGCGCAAATAAGGGGCGTTCTCGTTCGACCGCGACCGGTGTTTGCGCCGCTCCTGCAGCCAGATCTAAGGTCCCCACCTTCAACCGTTGATACCGCTGAGCGATCCGCCGGAAACTACTTGCAACGTCAAGAGCGTCAGGCCAGATCTGCGTCGCCAGTTCGGCTTGATCCATGGCGCCGATACCGTCTGCTTGCTTCTCCGCAGCGACGGCCGCCATTATCGCCTGGGTTGCCT
>JAQGHT010001087.1 GCA_028291565.1 Planctomycetaceae bacterium
TCTGCACCATCCCCGGCAGTATCCGCATAACGCGCGACATCCAGCCAATGGCGGCCCCAGCGTTCGCCATAAGCGGGTGTGCTCAACAGTCGATCGACAACCTTCGCGAATGCATCCTGTGATTCATCCGTTAAGAACGCGGCGATCTCTTCTGTTGTCGGCGGCAGACCTGTCAGGTCAAATGTCGCGCGGCGGATGAGAGTCCGCTTGTCGGCGGGGGCATTGTGAGTCAGTCCCCGTTGTTCCTGCTGAGCGAGAATGAATCGATCCAAGTCAGTGGCGGGCCACGACAGATCCTTCACGACCGGCGCGGTGATCGGTCGCAGAGGTTGAAACGCCCACCAGCGGCGAGCTTCCTCAGCGGACATTCCGCCAATCCTCGCGTTCGTGACACGCGGATCCGGAGCTCCCCGCCGTACCCATTCCACCAGAGACGCAATTTCAGCATCCTGCAGTTTGCCTCCCTTGTCTTTGGGGGGCATTTGCGGACCATCTGCGACATATTTGACAGCACGAATCAGCAGGCTTTCGTCAGGTTTTCCCGGAACAATGACAGCTCCGGAATCGCCGCCTTTTTGCCATCCGTCACGCGTGTCGAGAGCCAGTCCACCGCTCGTCTTGCCCTTAACGCCCGAGTGGCAACCATCACATTTTGCCACGAGTAATGGCCGAATACGGCTTTCGAAGAAGTCCGTATCGGATTCGGCGTGAAGTGAGCCTGGAAGAAAAATCGCAATGACGACGCACCATCGGAACCAAATCTTCGTGCGAAGACATCGCTGAGCGGTCGACATAGGCGGCGTTCCTTTTCGTTTGACGAGGCTCGGCGGACAGGATTTATTCTTCTCGCGGTAATAACAGTCACATCTGCGATCCGTAATAATCGTTCGGAATGCGACATCTTATTATCCGCACGAGATATCACAACGATCCCGGCATTTCAAAGCTCTAGTCCAGCACAGAAGCGCCTGCACATTTGACGGACCTGACGGATCATTCACATTTTATGCGATCCAGTGATCCCAGGCAATTGTTATCACCTGCAATGCCAAGGCTTGAGACCGAAAGACACGAGTTCGGATGTGCGATGCGCATCGCGCGAACACTCGAGCGTCCTCAAACGTGATAAAGAGGGAGGTCGACGATCTGACCGAGTCCTTAGAGTAGGTTATCGATGGGCGTTCCCGCATCGGTCAGGCGTATAATCTCTCGGGGAATCTCGGACGCCAGCCGCAATTTGCCCACGTCGAAGAGCGTGTGCATGACCGTCGACAGTAGATGACTGGGGCGATAGGGCGTGGTCAGACTTTTGGCAGCGTGGTGGTCCGTCTGGCCCAGCACTTGCCCCATTTTCAAACCGCCCCCGAATAGCAACAACGGCGTCAATTCGCCGTAGTGATCGCGGCCGCCGTTATTGTTCAATCGCGGTGTGCGGCCCATTTCACCGGTCACAATCAATAGAATCTTGTCGCTCAGACCGCGGGCCGTGATATCTTCGATAAACGTGCTGACGGCGTGGTCGACCTGGCCGCCCATCGGATAGATGCCAGTCATGCCTTTCGGGCTATTGCCGTTGGCGTGATAGTCCCAGCCACAATCAGACACCGTCACGAATCCGCAACCCGCTTCGCACAAGCGGCGAGCCAGCAGCATCTGCCGGCCAAGCTGATTGGAGACTCGCCGCATGTCGTAATACCGTCCCAGGTCCTCGCGACGAAACAGACTGCTCGTATCATAGCGGGCGATGGTCTCGGGTGATTCTCGAGTGATGTCGAAAGCACCGGCCACGCCACGGGTAATCACTTCGAACGCCTGTTGCTGATAATACGAGAGACTCTCGCCAACTTTGGTGATGTCTCTGGCGTAACGCAACGAGTCGAGCCCCCGCAGCAATTCGCGGCGATCAAACATTCGAGGGGCCGATAACCGCAGTTCCATATCCTGCTTCAGATCGCCGCCACCGCTCGGATTGAAAGCTCGATAAGTATCCCCCAACCCGCCGGATTGTGTCAGCGAGGGCAGGGCACCGGTCTCGAAATTCGATTCCAATTTCAAGCCATCCTGAACGGCCTCGGGCAGTACCACGACATTTGTGGGGAGCCCCGTTTGAGGATGATTGTTGCCGCGAACCCTGGCATAAATCGAGCTCATCGACGGGCCATGTTCCTGGCCGCCACTCACGACATGGCCGTACGTATGGCCGCTATTGCCCGAACCGTAGGATCGTACAATCGTGAACTTATCAGCCAATGCCGCCAGACGAGGAAATGTCGCCCCAAAGGTCACTCCGGGGATCTTGGTCTGAATCTCGCCTGTAATCGAGTGAATCTCAGCCGGGGCGGACATCTTGGGGTCGAAGAATTCGATGTGCGGCGGACCGCCGTGCAGAAAGAGAAGCACGACAGACTTGCCGGTTAGCACAGAAGAAACGTCAGCGGCTTGGGCTTGAGCCTGCAACAGCCCGGCAAGCGACAGACCGCCCATGCCCAAGGTACCGATACGCAAAAAACCGCGACGAGAAAGTCCCTGGCAATCATGGGTCAAATTGGAATCGCAAAGCGTGAGCATTGTGGCACCTCGCGACTTTCAATTGGCAGTTTTGAATGCTCTCCGACTCTTACAAGACCATGTCAAAAAGAGTTGCCGAGAGCGCCGTCCCCTGCTCCAATTATAGGTCAACACATGCCAATATGTCAATAATTCAAGTCAAAAGGGTCGCATGAAGTTCTGTCTCTAGTCGTATTTCCTCAGGTACGAGCCCGACAGAGACGCACAACATCGAAGAGGCCTCGATAAATGTTAGAAATCAGCCTCCGAGTTGTTGGTCCAAATCAGCCCCCGGCTGGCGACTGTTGTCGCGCCTTTCGGGTGAACTTCAACCAGCGTTTCTCCGTTATTTCACAATCGGGCAATTCGTGCCTTAACTGATCAACCGCTTCTGGGGTGACCTTGGTGTCTTCGAAATAGATAGTTTTGACATTTCCAAGTCGAGCCAAACCTGTGACGAATTCATCAGAAATGGGACTTTCGTGGAATGAAACACGATGCAATTGATCGAGACCTGAGAGTTCCGTTAGCTGCTGGACTTCTTCGTCTCCAGCTTGTTCGGCGAATTCGATCGCGTACACGACGGGAGCCCACGGACGTCCCTCAGTCAGCACGCTGCGTGCACCGAGCTTATAGAGTGTTGCCACAAGAGTTCGCCCAGGCAGGCCGTCGAGATATTGGGAATAAGTCCAAAACGAACAATACACTATGGCAATAACGACCAGCGCGATGCCTACTTTGCCAAGCTTTCGAATCACCAAGATGCTACCGTAGATG
>JAQGHT010001117.1 GCA_028291565.1 Planctomycetaceae bacterium
CAATGCAAAACACGTATTGCTGACCTTTTAGGATCAGTTTTCCTGCGGCGACCGCTGGTGACGCAGCACAGGGGTCGCCCAACTCGTTGGTGCCGACCAGGTCGTACTTTTCCCCGGCTCGCACGACATAGCTCTTCCCCGCACTGGCAAGGTAAATCAAGCCGGACGGAGTCACAATTGGGCTGGACGGTGACGACACGCCTTCCAGTCGAGTCGCATATCGTTCTTTCCCCGTGGTCAAATCGAAGGAGCGCAGAACTCCTTGACCCTGGAGACGATAGAGCTGATTCCCAAATATCACGGGCGACGCCATGCTTTCAGACACCTGTGAAATCTTCCACTTGATCTTGTCCGCGGGAATTTCGACAGGGGTTTGGCCCGTCAAGTCGGCAGGTGGCTCGACGGCAATGCCGGAACCTCCCCGGCCACTGTCGAGATAGACCAGTTGATGATCTGTGACTGGGGAGCAGACATCGCCCGACGTTTTGCAAAACCAGAGTATTTTTCCCGTACTTGGATTTAGACCTTGCAACGCGTTCGATGCCGCGACCAGCATCTGAAGTTGTCCACCGATCTCAGTGATCACGGGGGTGCTGTGAGCCCAATTCATCTCCGCACGCGAAACTTCCCACAGTAGCTTTCCGTCGGACAGTGAATAGGCGTTGAGAGTCCCCTTCTTGTTACTGCGGTCGGCGACTAATAGGATTCGGTCCTGGAAAATGATTGGACTGACAGCAATGGCGACATCAAACGACTGGAATTCAGGAACTTCGACCCGCCATTTGATTTGTCCGTCCAAATCCAGTGTCGCCAGCACGGATGAGCCAAATAGCACGCAGATTCGCTGGCCATCGCTGGCCGGAGTCGGAGCCGTATATCCGCCTCGCAAGTCACTGAGTTTCCAGGGTCCAGGCGGAATCTGTGTGTCCCACAATTGTTCGCCATTATTCAAACTGTAACACGTGACGTGATGTTCGGGGAACTCGTTCGATTCCCGGCCAACCGGCCAGAACGATGTCGTGACGATGGCCTTGCCCGCGACGATAATCGGACTGGACTGATTGTGATCAGGCTTGCCTTTTACTTGATGAACGGGCAGCGGAGACTTCCATAAGACATGTTCGGCCGCCGGACCTCCCCACGCGGTGGGAAGGTCATTCTCAGTTGTCAAACCCATCCCACTGGGACCTCGAAATCGAGCCCAATTATCATCGGCCTGGATGGTCGACGTAGTCAGTAGAATCCAGGTGAGGAAGAGGCACCAAAAGAATCGGAGTCGCATGGTATGGGGCTCGCATTGTTCCAGCATTGGCGTAGCATAAGCCTCTGGCTTGTGCGGAATTGGACTTATGAGACGTATGAAAGTGCGGCAAAGTCACAGAATCTTTAGTCGCGCCTTCGATCAGCGCTGAAACTTATACGTCGGCTGAGTCATCCGTCCGATGTAGAAGATGTCGCGTGCTGGATCCCAGCCGATGTGACTCATTAGTCCACCATCAATTCCCGGGGGCAGCGGTGCGACTAACTTCCAGGTCTGTCCGGCGTCAGAGGTTTCCATCAGACCCTTTTTCGTTCCGACCAGAATCTGTTTTTCGTCCTTGCCAAAGTACGGCCCCAGTGTGCATTTGACTTCGCTTCCCAGCAGACTCCAGGTTAGTCCTTTGTCGTGGCTGACCAGCACGCCTTTGTCGCCGACCCAGTAGCCAGTTCCATGAAACACCCGCATTGCCTGCCCAGTGGCTTTCAGGTCAGAGACCTTGGTCCACGTGGCTCCGGCATCGGAACTGCGTTGAATCCCACTGCCATTGACCGCGACGAAAGTATTCGCATCAAACAGCCCCGCTCCCGAGAATCCTTTGCCGATTGTTTTCCAGGTCTTGGCACTGTCAGGACTGAATATCAACGTTCCGCCACTTTCATGTTTGATGGCCAGCAGGCTGGAGGTGGCCCAATCGACAGCGATGGCATCAATGTGTTCGGCTGTGCTCTTTTGCCACTGAGTTCCACGTTTTGTGCCAATTGCCGCGGAGCCATACACTGGAAAACAGGCCAGTCGTTCTCCTGCGGGGTCGATATCGATGGCAAAGCCGGTCTCACAGCGACCCGAGATCTGGCCACCGTCAACACGTTCGAATTTGCCCCCTTGATCGGTGCTTTTCCACAGTCCCTGGCCATTGATGCAGAGATAGACATCGCCGTTGGAGCGATCGACTGCCACGCCGGAAGTGGGACCGTATTCGCCGGGCTTCTTCCCATCCTGGGCCAACTGAGCGATGACGCTGTCGGAGATATTGATCCACTTGCCCTTTTCCTGTGCCCAGGTTAACGACGAGCCCAGGGCGAGCGGCAATGTTGTGATCAGGCCGAGCCAGATCCAGCGGAAAGAGTGTCGAAAGTGCATTGTCGAGCGTCCTCAGCAGTTTGCATTCAGGCGTTTCGTGGGAGCGGCTGTCACATCTGCAATACCTGATCACGGTTCGGAATAAGACGTTTTCATCCGCGCTTAGTTCAAAGAGAAAAATCGAGACACGCAGCCAACCCCGGCCCGACATTGTGAATTGTCGGGTCGCTGTCAGACGAAATCAGTCGTGTGATGTCAGAAAGTGGATGAGCAATGTGACACTGCATGCCAGAAAGACCGGTTGCATCCTAAGATGAAACCAATCGAAAGACAAGCATGTGTCGTCAACTGTAGATGTGGCGTCTCGCCGCTTGTATTGACGAGTCAGGCGAACTCGGATCCTGCCCGCGACTTGTGCCAGAGTCACTCTAAGCCGTTAGCCCTTTTGCAACGTCAGCAGAAAAGGAAGTTTTAGCCACAGATTCACACAGATGAAACACAGATTTTCAGACAAGATCTCGGTGAAGTAGGATGGACATTCCTGTCCGTCACACGCTCCGTCCCGTTTACCAACTTCCGATGCAGAAAGATCAATCTGGGATTGGCTGCAGCATTGCTGCGAGACGTCAACTGGTTCAAATCAAATCAATTGTCCTACTCACTTCGGTTCCCTGCCTATTGAAAAATCTGTGTTTCATCTGTGTGAATCTGTGGCCAAATCCGCATTTTGGCGGTTATTGAAAAGGGTTAACGGCATTGCGAGCCACCGCGTGTCGATTTATTTGCAAAACAAACCCATCCGGCTCCAATTGGGGTACCATTTCGATAAATGCGTCCGATACTTGCTGGTCACTGAAACGATTTCTAAAAACCAAACAAAAAACCGAGGGAACCAGTGGGTTGACACCCACCGCTCGCCAGGTTGCTTGTCAGCCTCTAAGGATAGACATAATGGGCAGGGACGGATTCCTCGTCCGCTTGGATCAACTCAGTTCGTCGTACCTGGTGCTCCTGTTTCTGGCGGGAGTGGGACTTGTTGCGGGCTGCCTGTTGTTCATTGGCTTGATCGGCTGGGCAGTCGGCGTATTCGGACAATTCGTGCGACAGAGTATCCGGCAGGGCTTCCGGCTGTGGGAGCGTCTGTTTTCCTGGGCCACCTGGGATGTCTTTTTGTGGGTCGTTCTGGGTTGTCTGTTTGTCGGCTGGGCTGCATCGCGACTCCTGCCTGTGCTGACACTGATCTGCGCCTTGATCCCGCTCATGATGGGGGTTACTGCTTGCCTGGCATACATGTTCATCGATTTGGAACGGTATGAAGTGGCACGGGGTTACAAGGCGGTCCATAACCCTTTGAAAGGGCAGGAACTGGCCCAGCATCTGGTTCTCTATGGACATCAGGTCCGGGTGCCGTTGTTGATCGCTGCCTCGGTAGGAGCGATTGGTGGCTTTGCGATGCTCAATTTCGGGCTGTATCAAACGATCGGTCGTGGTTGGTATGCCGTCGGGGTCAATCAACCCGCGCCAACATTTGTCGATTTCCTGGCAAACGCGTTGATTATTCTGTTGCGGATCGTCGACGTACTGGATTTCGCGAGTTCCAATCATCTGCTCGCGGTAACCTATGTCCGGCAAGCCAAGTGGCCGTCTGCTTTGTTGCTGTCGGTCTTTAAGATGTTTTTTACGGTGGTTTTGCTGCAGCAGATTTTTGCGTCAATCCGACAGGGTTCACTGCTTTCTGAGACGATCACAGATCTCTGGAATCCGCACGAACCGATTCATGAACGTGCACGCAACGCACTGCCGCAATACGGTCCAGCAGCAGTCGGGCCGCTGTTGGTTTCGCTGGGGTCGATCACGTCGCTCACGAAAGAGCAGCGGGAACAACTGCCGCCGATTCTGGCCGCGATTGGACCAGGTGCCATTCCAGCACTCGTCAGACATCTGCATGATCCGCACGATCACGTCCGGGCGATCGCCGTGGCGACATTAGGCCATCTCCACGCACGCCACACATTGCACTTGTTCGCGCAGCTCAGTCAGGATCCCAGCGATGTGGTGCGACAAAGTGTTGTTGACGCACTGGGAATCATCAGTGTTACTGAGTCGCATGTCGAACACAAACTCGCACCGGCACCTGCCGCAGTGCTGATGCGTCCTGCGCATCACGGACTTTGGCGCTTGTTTAGGTGGCGGACACGTCAGGATGTCGTCACGCAGTCCGATCCGATTAAACTGGCCGTGAAAACGCTGCAAACTTCGTTGAGCGATGAATTGCCATCCGTGCGGACTCAAGCAGCACGGGCGCTCGGACGTATTGGACTTCCTGCCGCGGCCTCCGCATTTCCTTTAATCGGAGTGCTTCAGGATGAGCATGAATCGGTCCGCCTGGAAGCCACAAAAGCGCTGGGCAGAGTGGGAGGACCAAAGACCGCCACGGTCAACGCGCTGATTGATTTGCTACAGGATGTCAGCCCATCCGTGAAGGCCGCCGCCGCTCGCGCACTGGGCTCTTTCGAAGAAACTGCCGAGCGTGCGATCCCAGATCTGGTTTTGTTATTGCAAGATCGGGATGAATTCGTCCGTACAGCCGTCGCCGAGGCGATCGGACAAATTGGACCGCTCGATGAAGCGGCGACCGACCAGTTGGTTCAGGGCTTGAACAGTCCAGATAATATCGTGCGGGCTCAAACAGCAGAAGCCTTGGGGACGATTGGCGAGTCCGCGCAGGAGACGGCGGCCGCGCTAGTTGAGGCTCTGACTGACGGTATTGACATGGTCCGCGCGAAAGCGGTCGAGGCGCTTGGGAAGATCGGGGAATCTGCCGCGGAGATTGCCGTCCCCGCCCTGGTGCTGGCCCTCAGAGACCACGATAATACCGTATGTGCACTGGCGGCGGAGGCCCTGGGGCAGATGGGCCGATCGGCCGAAGAAACTGTTCCGAATCTCATTCAGTTGCTCAGTCACATCAACCCTCAGGTCCGTGCGAGCGTCGCTGAATCGCTCGGAAAACTGGGCAGGAATTCTCCAATGGCACGGACCAACCTGGAACAGGCCTGTCGCGACGACGATGCTGGCGTACGCAGCCAGTCCTTGCGTGCTCTGGGACAGATGGGTTGTCCGACAACTTCATCTAAACAAACGGTACTCGAGAGCTTGCAAGACATCGACGGACCCGTCCGCTCGGCTGCGGTCGATGCGCTGGGAGCCTGGGGTGATCTTGATGAGATCTCATTGCCTCGGCTGCTGGAATTGCTGCAGGATCCGAATGATGAGGTCAAAGTGCAGGTGGCACGGGCATTACCTCGGTGTGCCGGTGACACGGATGCTGCCGTCGAGGGGTTGTGTCGTCAATTACTGGAAGATACCAGTGACATGGTACAGGTCCAGGCGGCTTGGGCACTGGGTGAAATTGGCCCCGCCGCAGCAGCGGCCGGGCCGGCCTTGGTTCAGGCATCCCAGACAGGAGAAATCAGTGTTCGGGAACAGGCAATGCGGGCCATTGCGTTAATCTTGCCGCCTGAAAGCATCAGCACTCTCGTCGCGGGCCTGAAGGATCCGAACAGCGTCATTCGCAAGGTTGCTTCAGAAGGTTTGCTGAAAGCCGCCGCGATTCCTCCCGAAATTGTCCCCGATCTGATCGATGCTCTCAACGATCCGGAAGTGCTGGTTCGCACGAACGCGGTCCAGGTTCTGAGTCGGCTCAACCCGATACCCAGTGCCGCAATTCCACTTCTCGTCGCCTGTGCCGACGATTCCGATGAAAGTTTGCGAAATACAGCCGTCCGTGTGTTGAAGCTGGCGCCGGAGGCTACTGTCAATAAAGTGATGAAACATCTGGCGGAAGATTCAGACTCGAATGTTGACGGCCAGAAGTAGTTGATCGGTTGAGATGTTTGGTATTACCTGAAGTCAGTCCCTCTATGTATAGAAGTGGCCGTGTGTTTCGTCTCGCGTGACATGTTAGATAGAGGGTGTTTGAGCTCATCGCTGTGGTCCCATTTATGAGGGCGGCAGGGTCAGAAGTCTGGACGGTCTGGTCCTGGAGTTGATTTGAGTCCGGCAGAGATTCTGCTGCGAGTGATACCTCCTGCAAATTTCGCCAAGTGTCATCGAATATCGTTTGACATTCGCGATTACCGCGACATATACTCACTGGTGGGCCGTGAAATCTTCACGAGTGCGGGCCGTTACCTCATCTCGAAGTGTTTGGATCCTCTCGATATTTGATTCATACTTTCGCACGGAAAACAGGCGTCGCAAATTAGCCCCAGAGCCGTTTTTCTCTAACGGTTCGTTGATCCGGTTATAAGTTTGCATTCCGGAGTTGTCCGCGTCTGCGTTTGCCTCAATGCGCGCCGGCTCTCAATTGGTTTGGAATGGCCATCATTAGTCGCCATCGTCAGGCGGAGTGCGCGCTGCGAATCGATCAAACAACCTAATTGCTTGTAGTATTCAAATGTGCAAACTGCGAATTGTGTGAACGGCGTGCGTCAATTCAGGTGCTTGAGATGTGATGCAGAGGCAGGAGTTCTTGCGGATTGCGCGACGGACCCGTTACGAATGGAAAAGTGTGAGTCTCGCAATGACAGGGCGCATCACCGTCGTTCGCCTTGAACTACGTGTTGTCGGTTCGCGAATGTACGGCTGTCGCGTGAACGGATGGTTTGTATCCGGTTGTGTACTACAAGTCGATTTCAAATCGCACTCTGAGAAAGGATGGTTGTGATTCGGGCCATTGATTCATGAAGTTACTGAAATGAACGTGTCGGAAACGGGCCAGCCGTGGAATGTCACTTGTGTTCATGTATCCAGGAGTCCTTGCAATGTGGTTTCCGAAATCAATGAGTTGGTGGCTGAAGGTGCGTTTCACGCGTCCATGTTTAAGTCCAAGGCGTCGACCTTGTGCGGAGCGATCAATTGAACGGCTGGAAAGTCGGGCGTTGCTGACGGGGTCGTGGCAGAACCTGGCGGCTTCTGGTGCTGGTGCCGCGAATGGCCAGGCCGTGCTGTTACTCTCAAATGGATCGGTGCTGGTGCAGGACGGTGCCGATGCTGCGACGACGTCAATATTTCAATTGTCGCCGCAGGCGAATACGGGCAGTTATGTGAATGGCGTCTGGTCCGACATTAACGACTTGAATGAGGCGCGTCTGTTCTTCACCACGGCTCTGTTGCCTGATGGGAGGGTCTTCGCGATCGGCGGTGAGTACCCGAACTTCTCGAATACCACGGAAATCTACGATCCCGCCACCAATTTGTGGACGTTTCAAGATCCCATCCCAACTTCTCTGACGACGGTGGATTTCAATGGGGCCGTCACGGATGCCAGTAACGCGTCTCCGATCGTCATTACCACAGGTAGTACCGGTCAATTGCAAAATGGACAGACTGTGACCATTTCGGGTGTCACAGGTAACACGGCAGCCAACGGAACTTTTACGGTCGCGAATAAGACCGGGACGACTTTTGAGCTGGTTGGTACCACGGGAAATGGGGCCTATGTCAGCGGAGGTAACTGGCAGGAATCGCCGGGTTTTTCGCAATTCGGTGATGATCCGATTACCGTTTTGCCTGACGGCCAGGTTCTAGCCGGCTACTACAACGACGGAACGACGTATCGTTTCAATCCAGCGGCAGCGCCCGGCAGCCAATGGACGACGACGGCATCGGGGAAATTGCGCGGTGACGGAAGTGACGAAGAGTCCTGGGTCAAACTGCCCGATAACAGCATTCTTTCATACGATGTCGCAGCGAGTGCTTCGACTGGGACGTTTCATGCCCAGCGCTATATTCCTGCGACCGACTCGTGGGTGGATGCCAGTAATGTCAGTGCTGTGAATCCTCCCAGCGTGTTGTCCGGAAATGCCCAGGGTTCGGAACTGGGACCCGCATTCCTGCAACCGGATGGCAACGTCATCGTGTTTGGCGCGAATGGAAATACCGCGATCTACAATCCCACCTCCGACATCTGGACGGCTGGTCCCAGCGAACCTTCGAAGCCACTGACCATCACGCCCAACGCCGATGAATCACACTTCGCCGTCACGGCAGGTGGTCCCTCGACGTTTCTCGTCGGGACCGACGATCCGGGGGCGATGCTACCCAACGGAAAGATCCTGATTTCACTCTCACCAGAAGGACCGCTAAAGACCAAGGGGGGATACAGTTTTCCAGAGGCCTCTTATATCTACGAATACGATCCGGTCGGTCAAACCTTTACGGAAGTCACGCCGCCTGGTCTCAGCGCCACGAACGCCTATCAACTCAACATGGTGGTGTTACCCACAGGTCAAGTGCTGTTGGCCAATGAGGCGGGAGCGTTTCAAATCTACACCGAAGATCCCGCGACTGGTCCCCAGAATTCCTGGAAGCCGGTCATCACGAGTATTAAAGATAATGGTGGAGGCAACTTTACGGTCACGGGTCTGCGGCTGAATGGTATCTCGGAAGGTGCGAATTATGGCGATGACAATGAATCGGCGAGCAACTACCCGATCATCCGGTTTCAGGATGCGGCCAACAATGTCTATTACGGGCGGACCACCAACTGGAGCAGCACAGGTGTGTCCACGGGCTTGACACCGGTTACCGCGGACTTCACGCTGCCTCCTGGTAAACAACTCAGCGATTTTACGTCGATCACGGTCGTCGCGAATGGCATTGCTTCGGATGCAGCCCATCCTGTGGTACTCGACAATACAGTCGAGTCGGTGACCATTCGAGTCAAACCTACGGACTCCTCAAAGGTGGAAGTGCTGGATGCCGCCAACAATGTTCTGGCGACCTACGACAACAACTCTGCGAGTCCGATCACGATTGTGGGAGATGCGAACAATAATACCGTGACGGTCGATGAATCTTTTGGCGTCGTCAACGATCCGCTGCAGTTTGAGGGGGGCGGAAATACGGGCGGCGCAGGCGACCAGATGTCTGTGATCGGTTCTTCCGGTAATGATGTGCTGCACGTGGCAGGATCCGGAGGCAGCAGCGCCAGCCTGACATTCAATGGTTCCGCGGCTTACACATTCAACGATATCCAGCAGTTGTCGTTCGATGGCAGTTCCGGGACCGATCAGATGACCGTGGATAGTACCAATGGACTGCTGGCTTTGCTGAATGGCATTCACTTTAACGGTGGCGACGGCTTCGATTCACTCAATTTGACACAGGCCGGCGGAACGGTCCAGACGAGTGACACATACAGTGTCGGACCCGATACCGGAGAAGGCATCAGCACGATCGTCGGACCAGGCGGTACGCAGCAGGTCTTTTTCCAGGGTCTCGAACCGGTGGTTGATCTGGTTCCGGTCGTGAATCTGACCGTCAATGCGACCGCAGCCGACAATGCCATCAACTACGTGCAGGGGACTGTCGTTGCCAATGGAAAAATCACGATCGACAATTTCGAATCGATTGAGTTTTCGAACAAGACGGCGCTGGCCATCAATTCCGGCGCAGGCAATGACCACATCAACCTCAATGATCCCACCACGCCCACCGGACTGACGGGCGGAATTACGGTCGCTGGTCAGGACCCAACGGCTTCTGACATTCTGACAGTAAATGGCATTGCGGGAGTTTTGGACAACCTGCGATTCGGTCCCACAAACGTGGGCGCGGGAGCAGTCGTGAATGATGGTGCAAGTCAGCCCGTCGTGAATTTCACCGGGATCGAACATTTGCAACTTGTGGTGCAGCAGACTGACGGCGACGGTGTTCGTATTGAGGGAACCACAGGCAACGATAATATCGAATTCACGCCTGGAACGATTGCGAACAGCGGCGTCTTTAACGGGACCATGGATACCAATGACGCCACCGGGGTGGGCCCCTTTACGCTTCCAGAGACGACATTCTTCAACGTCAACAGCGGCGCGAATGATGAGGATCTCAACTTCTTCAACCCCGGTGGCACTGATTCGTTGGTCTTCAACGGGACTTCGGGCAACGATTTGATTGCGGTCGGTCCCGGTGCAACCGGCGGCACCGAGTTCCGCAATACACTCAATGGCCAGATCGTGGCTCGAATCCAAGCCTTCAGCATCGCGAGTGCAGTAGTGCGCGGTCTGGATGGCGATGATACGTTCAATCATTCCGGGGTCGTCACAGTCCCGGTCAATTATGAGGGGGGCGATCCTTCCGCTTCCGACGTTCTCAACTACACCGCGGCAGCAGGTGCCGCGACGACTGTTGATTTGGGGGCCTTGACGATTGCACAAGCGACACCCGCGGGTGGCACTGTGGGATTAAGTGGCGTGGAACTCGTCAATCTGATCTCCAGCGGTGGCGCTTCGACCTTGACGGTCACTGGAACGTCCAATGACGACACGATCAATGTCTCACCCACTGCAGCCGGCGTGGGTAGTTTTGTCGACCAGGGAACCAGCGATGTGCCGCAATTCACTTATACTGGCGTGGGCGGAGCCTTCACCGTCAATGGGGGCGCCGGTGGATTCGACACGCTTGGTATTCTTGGTGACGGCGCTGCCGATACTGTGACTTCGACGGCAACTGCGGTGACCATTAAAGGTGGCGCCGTCACATTGGGGACTGGTCTTGACCAGCTGAATATTTCGACTTTCGGTGGCGATGACACGGTGACTCTGACAGGATTGGCAATCAGCAAGACGATTGATGCCGGGGCGGGGAATGATCGGGTTGTTTTGTCGGCTTCGATCGATGCGACAATTCTCGGGGGCAGTGGCGATGACACGCTGATCGGCTCTGCTGGCAATGACATCATCTATGGCGGTGATGGCAATGACATTTTGATCGGCGGCGGCGGAGTGGACCAGGAATATGGCGAGGCCGGCAATGATCAGTTCGGTGACCTTTCACTGTCGGGGAATGGCGTCGCCGACGATCCTGGTGCTGACTTCCTGTTTGGAGGTGACGGCATCGACACATTCGTTTGGGAACCCGGCGACGGCAGTGACCTGGTGCAAGGCGGTGACGCCGGAACCGACGTCTTGCGATTCATCGGGAATG
>JAQGHT010001129.1 GCA_028291565.1 Planctomycetaceae bacterium
CATCTACGAAGGACGGCTGTGCGTCGGCACATGGCCCAGCGGGAAAGTTTTTCGGCTCGGTGACCAGGATCACTGGGAAGACTTGGGCCGTCTGGGGCAGGAACTTGAAGTCATGAGCATGCTTGTGCACAACGGTAAGTTGTATGCTGGTACGCTGCCTCTCGCCGAAATCTACCGATATGACGGTGGCCAGAAATGGACGCGAATCAAACAACTCGACACCACGCCTGACGTGAAGTTTCGCCGTGTCTGGAGTATGGCTCAGCATAGTGGGAAATTAGCCTGTGGCGTGCTGCCGTCAGGACACGTCCATGGACTGGAGACTGGCAAGAGCGCCACGTCAGGGTGGTCGGTGAAATCGGGTTGGAGCCATATTGTCGCGGTGAAACAGGGACCACGCGTCACAGCGTATTGCGACGCGCAATCCTGCACTGACGGAGGCGGGTATCACCGCGAAGAAACCGCAGTGGATGTGCCATTGAGCGTGAATAACGGGCAGCCGCTGCGCATCGGCGGTGGAGCAGGGGATACCTTTTGGGGGAGAATCAGCGATGTCAGGATCTACCGCGGGGCCCTGTCGCACGCCGAGCGATCCAGCTTGGCGACTGCTCCGTTGATGATGTCATCTGTCAAGCAGATTATCGCTCATCGTGGTGCCAGTACACACTACCCCGAAAATACATTGCTGGCCTGCACGAAAGCCAGGGAAGCCCGGGCGACGTGCGTGGAAATCGATGTTCGCCAAACCAAAGACGGAGTTCTCGTACCGTTCCATGATGCAACACTGGACCGTACAACGAATGGAACCGGACCCGTCAATCAGATGACCTGGGCGGAACTGAAAGCACTCGACGCCGGTAGCTGGAAAGATCCGAGTTTCCACATGGAACGGCCAACTGCGGTCAAGGAACTGATTTCTTATTTTCATATAGGGCCGCCGTCCGTGGGCAGCGAAGTCATTCCAGATGCACTCAAGTTGTCACCCGCCGAAAGAATGGATCTATTGCTGGACTTGAAAGAAGACGGTGCGGACTTTATCGACAAAGTCATTTCGACTGTGAAAGCATCAGGCGATCCCGAGCATATCATCTGGGGCGTGCGCACGGTCCAGCAGGCGAAGCGGATTCGCGAAGCACTGCCTAAATCACGGCAATTGGGGTTAATTGCCAACCCGCAAGAAATCGAAGCTTTCGCGGCGGCCGGAGTGGAAACAATTCGTCTCTGGCCGAAATGGCTGCAGGACGAAACATTAGTCCCGCGAGTTCGCAAGGCGGGGGCGAAACTGCATCTCAATGGCGAAACCGGGTTGCCCGATGAAATTCGCCCGCTCTTGAGATATCAGCCCGATTCCCTGTCGACGAGTGACCCCAGGCAACTGGTCGAAACTCTGTTAGGGCTGGATTAGGCATCAGGATTGTCAGACAACGCGCGCGAAAGTTATAGCGGTTTAACTTTGCGTTTTCCGGTGATGTGCCACTGCTTTGCGACCGTACTCGGTCGTTAAGCAGTGCATTCGGAGCGATGAAAAGCACTGCTTAAACGCCGAGTACCGCGTTAAAGCAGTGGCACAATTAATCATCGCAAACCGGAACGCGCAAAGTTAATCCGCTCTAGGACTGGCGAATCAATAAGTGTCGGAACCATTTGCAGGACGTACACCCCCCTGTCCAACATCGCGACAGACGGACAGGAATGTCCGTCCTACAGCCACGCGACTTCGTCACGTGGCTTCAAGTACCCACTGTGAGATTTGAATGCCCGACCCCAATTCAGCGACGCTCGAATGTCCATGCATGATGAGATGCATTCACAATTCACAAAAGTGCTCGTGATTGTTTCAATCTCGACTCATTCGTTTCCAGCAATGGGATCCACCGATTTGACTATGAAGCTTTGGTGCAACACAAAATCGGGAACAGTCCAGACACGCACTTCGCCGGTCAGAGTCGACGCCGCCAAAAACTTACCGGTCGGTGAAAAGACGACCTGGCGTACTTCTCCCTTGAGATCTCCAAGGACCGCGACCTCAGTTGCAGTCCGTAGTGTTTCCCACAATTCGCGTACCTGATCGATCAGTTTCTCCGACTTTGAACGCATGATTTCGTCAAGCAGCGGTTCAATACAAGGTCCCATTTCCTTGAGCGACTGGATCGCGTTGGCGCGCTGACGCGGATCGACGGCATCGAGTTGTTTAATAAATTCATTCGCACGTGACGTGGCTGCAGGGCCTGGCAGTTCGAGATTGACACGATAGACCCGCACGTCTGTCATGGAACTGGCTGCGATCAACGATCCGTTTGGATGCACTGCAAGGTCGCGTCCAGAGACCGGCAAAGTCATTCGCTCTCGGAATGTTTTGGTGTCACGAATTCGCACGCAACCTGTCTTCATTCCCGCACTCACAAAATGCTTCTCGTCCGGCATCAGTTTGACACCCTGAGTCGATTTGTCCTCGTCGCTGAAGCTGCGAATCAGCTTTTGTGTCGCCAGACTCCAGACGCGTGTCGTGTCGTTCCACCCACCGGAGATCAGTGTCTTGCCGTCCGCCGTCACGGCGACATCCCATTGGTTGCGATCGGCATGCCCGCGCAGTCCAGGATCTTCAATTCCATCTGCCTGCCAGACGTCAAAGTTGACCTGGAGCGCCTGTGTTTTGGCGTCCCAAACTTTGATCGCGCCATTCGCACAGGCACCGATGATCCTGTTGCCGTCAGGCGTCCAAGTCACTCCGTAGACGGCCCATTTGCCGCTCTCCCAGAATGCGGCGGTCTTCTTCGATGCAATATCGAAGATGGCGAACTGTCCCTTTTGTGTGCCAACTGCCAGGCTTCGACCATCGGGCGAGAACGCCACGCAGGTCAAGGCCCGGTCTTCGGGAATCGCGAGAATACTCGTCCAGTCGGTGGTATTCCACAGCTGTAATATCCCCGCGCCTTCTCGATCACCGCCACCGGCGGCCAGCAACGAACCATCTGGCGAAAAATCAAGGCACCAGACAGGAACCGGCTTGCCCCCGGCATCAGCGCCCGGATCCGCGGCGACCGAGACTCGTGCTGACAAGAGCATCAACAACACGGCAAGGAGCGACACTCGCTGGCTGTAATTCACGGTGGTTACTCCTCAACTTTATACCGCGCATAGTTCAGAATGAGATGTTTGATCGCGGGGATAAACATTGAAGAAGACTCATTCGTGATCGCGAATAATATCAGTTCTACGACACCTGACTGCCGGTGTAAAGCGGAGCGATCACTTCGCCATTCAGCAAGTGGTTCGGACGCCCCAGCGGATCCAGCAGGACGGCGGAGTGATCCACTCCCAGAGCTTCGAATAACGTCGTGCAGACATCCGCAGGAGAGAAAGAGCGTGTCACAGGATAGGCCGCATTGCCGTCGGTCTGGCCGATCACCTGACCGCCGCGGACTCCGGCACCGGCGAACAGACCGGAATAGGCATGGGCCCAATGGTCGCGGCCAGGCAGTTTCTCACCCGGTAAATTCGAGACTCGGGGCGTCCGGCCAAATTCGCCCATGACCATCACGAGTGTCTGATCCAGCAAGCCGGAACGGGACAGGTCGTCCATGAGGGCGGCCAGACCCTGGTCGAGTTGTGGCAGCAACGTGTTTTTCAGTCTTCCCCAGTTATCCACGTGGGTGTCCCAGGTTTGCACGATGCCGATTGCGGCTAGAACGATGGGCACGCCCGCTTCGATGAGTCGCCGCGACAGCAAGAGGGACTGTCCGAATTGGTTCCGTCCGTATCGGTCTCGATCCG
>JAQGHT010001135.1 GCA_028291565.1 Planctomycetaceae bacterium
TCTTCCGCATCAAGGTCAGGGTCTCGTGCCACTGCTTGCCGCTGTACTCGGCGGAAGCAGTGCAAAGACACGCTCGAAACAGCACTGCTTGAGGATTGAGTACAACCTCAAAGCAGTGGCACAGGCAAACTTAAGGTTAAACCTATCTAGCTACGTGGAAATCCGCGACCGAAAATCCCTCACCGCTTCGGAGGCAGTGGGCAAGCGAAATACTCTCTAATTCATGGCGATCACGCTCGTAGCATTCATGGCAATCCAACACATTGACACCGCCAAACGTGCCAATTTCAGGTGGCCGGGAATAAAATCGGTCTCTCGTGTCTCTTGATGATTGGGAGTCTGGCAAAATCCTGCTGGAATTCCTGCGCGAGTCATTCCCTGCAAACATTCTGTTCATGGTGTGCTATGTGCCGTTTTCTTGTCGTCACATCGATTCTGTTCTGCCTGACCATCACTGGGTGCGAAGCCGAATTGTATCGTGCTGAAACTCGATTGCTCCCCGACGGTACGATCGAGCGGGCGATCTCACAACCACAAGCGCAGGTACCTCAAGCGGCACGTCAAAAATCTGCCGGATGGGATGACATTTTTACGACTCAACCCGCGAGAAAAGCGGTCGACAAGGAGTTGCCGATCCGTGATCTGCCACGGTCACTCGGTCCCAACCCCCGTTCCCAGGGGGCGACTGTGCAACAGCCGGTCAACTTCGTCGCATGGGGAAAATTTGCGAATTACGCTGCAATTCCAGATCATTTTGAATTTGCGCCTATTGCAGACGGTAAAAAAGGCCAGTTGATCCGTAAGCTGGAACGCCATGACCTCGGCTTTCTTACCGAATGGGTATGGACTGAAACACTGGCCGACACCGTTGATTTGACGGACCATCGAATCGCGCGTACTGAGCTGGCTCGAGAGGCGATTTCACTGGCCATCGCCGCTGGAAAGGAAGCTTGGGGGCCGGACTACGACCTCGAGAAACTGGAGCAATGGCTCCGCAACGATTTGACTGAAGCCTTTCAGGAAGCGTGCGATTTACTATTGGAATTAGGAATTAAGCGGACTCGCGATGCCTCTGGAATGGCGCGATTGATGCCAATCCTGCAGCGGCTGGGCCTTCATGTCGTGGATGCTGAAGGAAAACCGATCAGCAGTGACGCTCAATGGAAGGCTCAAGTGAAAATATTCTTGACAGGCTTGATTCAAAGGACTGTCAAAGATCAGCAGAGCCGGCCACTTTCGGAAGAGCTCTTGGAGGACCTTCTGACGACGTTTACGGGCGAGTCCGGTGTTGCCAACACACGGCTTTCAAAAGCATTGAATAAAGTGATCGTCGCCAAGTTTGGTGAAAAAGAACAATTTGATGCGGCACTGCAGCGTTTGTTCGTTCGCCTGTTCGGAGTCTACTGGTTTCCGTTTATCGGCCCGGCACGTGATTTTGACTATCAGATGGACCTTCCCGGCGACATTCTCAAGACGAACGGCGAACTCGTCGGAGGCCGTCGAGTTCGCTGGCGATTTGAAGCGCCTGATGCATTTCCGTTCGGATACCCAATGCAGGCCACGTGCGTCGTGGCGAACGATGCCGCGATTCGCACCCATTTACCTCGGCTGAAACTGGAAACACGCGAACAGAAGATCAAATACCTGAACCTCGTACGAGATCAAAAAGAGCTCATCAGCGCTCTGAACAAATTTGCCAGTGACGGGGATTCGACGCTCTACGATCAGTGGCTGACTGAGCGTCTCAAGTCTGCGTCTGATTCCGAACGCGCTCAGGCCGTGCGCGATCTGCTACAGCCGAAATGACAGCGGGCAGTCCTAAGGCTGCGCCTGTTCCCGCCGTCGCTTTTCGATAAACTGCCCCAGTTCCTTCACGCGGTTGAAATCGACACCTTCCGGGGCCGTTTGCAACAGCCAGTCGACGTCAATCATCGCCTCATCGAGAAAACTCAATTCGAAGCGGAACACGGCCCGTAACCAGCGATGTCGCGCCACTGTTGGATCGAGTTCCACCAGGGTTTCCAGATAATTCAGCATCGAATGTGAGTCTTCGGAATTGCGGGCAAGACTCAGCAGATTTTCCAGGATCCGGGACACGATCATCTTTTTCGTCACCGGTTCGAGTTGCTGATCTTGAAGCGGCAGGTCAGTATTCTTTTTGACCAGATCTGCAGCCTCGACACGGCTGAGCGCCTTGCCTCCTTCAAAAACATCAATGAATTGCCGTGGTGAGGCGGGCGGCCGTTGTTCGACGACAAAGTGAGTCGGCATGCCGATTCCCACCACATCCAGACCAATGCGACGAGCGAGTTCCAGGTAAACTACGGAAAGCGTGATCGGCAGTCCTTCCCGGTCATCCAGAACCTCGTTGACATAGCTGTTCGATTTGTTGTAGTAGTCTCCGCGGCTGCCGTGAAACCCGTGGTCCACGAAGAGAAATTTATTCAACAAGTCTCGACGCGCATCTGCGGTGGCGTCTTTCGGGACCGATTCGATCAGCTGGCGGGCCATCCGTTCCAGCTGTTGCTGCGTCGCGGCGATGTCGAGATCATCGTTGTCGATCCAGGCGACGAGCAGCGCCGCCCGGAATAGATCAATCTCTTCTTCTTTTCCCTGCAGGTGTTTGACGAGTTCCGCTCGGACACGCTTCTGATGCACCATGTCGGCCAGCTTCCGCAGCTGCTGAGCCTGCTGCTCCAGCTTCTTGGCGCGTTGCCGCAAGACACTCAAGCTCGTTGGAGCGTGCGGCGTCAACTCGTCCAGCAATTTGGGAGCAAAGGATCCCGTCGTCGGAATTTCGGCGATCAATTTTTCGACAATTTCGACTTGTGTGGGATCGGGAGTCAACCGCGGCAATTCTTTGCCCACTTGAAAGCCCTTGAATTCCGCAGTGGTCTCGCGGAACTTTGCCAGACCGACCTTCCCTCGCGCCAGTTGTGTGTCCGACGACTCAAAGACTTGCTGATCGTTGACTGAGCACAGCATCCGGTCTTTCTCGATCCGGACTTTGAGGAGATTCCAATCATTCTTGCGGTATGCCGGACTTGGTTTTTCCTGCATGACTCGCCAGGAAAAGACATCCGGGCCCTCAAAACACGAGAGCCTCAGTTTTCCGCCACTCGCATAAAAACCGTAATGCCGATCCGCGCCGTCTGAATGAAAGACCAGACCTGCAGCACCCGCTTCGTCACCCAGCTTGACCTGCACTTGGCATTCAAACGGAATTTCCGGGATAGGCTGTTCGGACAAGCACAACGACCGTCCTCCAAATCCTTGTCCCAATCCGTCCACAAATATGTGGCCGGATCGCTGACGCCAGCGCGAACCAAACAACTGCGTCCATTCCTTGGGATCGAGTGTTCCGATGGTCAGCCAGCGCTCCATCGCCACCGGATTCGGCTTGTCCAGTAGCGGTTTAAGAGCATTCACCAGCACGGCGAAACCCAGATTATTGGTGACCAGTGACTTCATCGTGATGATGCCTTGGACGCGGCCTTGCATGTCGAGCAACGGTCCGCCGCTGTTTCCGGGTTCGATGGGCATGGCCAGCTGAATCATCGACCGGCCGTCAATCTCTCGTGTTCCTGATACCACGCCACTGACAATGCTGTGCTTCAACCCGTGAGGATTGCCCATGGCCACGACAGCTTGACCTTGCTTAAGCGCAGTCGCGTCGCCCAATTCGAGTGCGACCAGGCCCTTACGATCGATTCGCAAGATCGCCAGGTCGGCCATGCGTTGAGTCGCATGAACTTCCGTGACGGGAAATTGCTTGCCATCATGAAACTGGATCGAAATCGGGCGTCCTTCCCCGATGACGTGGGCGTTGGTCGCAATCAAGCCTGCAGGCGAGATAACAAACCCTGCACCAATTCCCTGTTGTTTGCCGTCCCGTCCGGAAACAGAAATTACGACAACCGATTGCCGCACCGATTCCGCGAGTTGCTCGACGGTCTTGTCAGAGGTCTTTTCTGCTGGTTTCTCTGGCTGTGGAGTTGTTTTTGGCAACGTGGCCGGTGCACTGTCCGGATTCGCGGGATCGGGCTTTTCGGACCCGCAAAGCGACTGGCCCCCAATTTCAAACAGTCCCAAAACCAGCAGGCAAAGAACGAGTCGATTCCACGTGCCCAACTGATAAAGCCCAGTCAATTGCCGCATTCTTTGCCCCGCGGATCACTGTTGGATCGAGTTGAATTACTTCGGCGGATACCGATCCCGCGTCGCGGAAGTCGATTGCTCTGCCACTGTTGACGATGTCACACCGCTCTGCAGTTTCTCATGACCATTGTCGCCTGCCTGCGGACTTATCGCCAGCGAAAACTGAAAAGTTCCAGTTCCTCGGTCGGCATTCGCTGACAGTCCGTCTTAGATGTTCTTCACGCATTCTATATGCATTCTTAATGTGTTCTTCATTCTTCGTTGGTGAAAAATGCGTTAGCCGAGCTCGATTATTGCCAGTAAATATATCGCAACTGATTGGTTTGTTGAGAGTTGCAGCTGGAAAGCAAGTGGCGCCAATTTTCTCCGAGACTTCATCATTTCTTCATCTTCAGAGGGTTTAATTCCCTGTAACCGCGGTGGGATGTTGAGTGATCGCCACGACGAGGATTGATTCGAGAATTTCCTGTATCTCGAATTAAGACCTGACCGGGCAGGGGGGCGGTTCACTGGATCACGTGTGTTTTTGTGGACAGTACTACGCTGTCTGTCAAATTGGGGCCTGATCCGCTGATCATGCGAGCGAAGGCAGTTTGAGCTGATCGTTTTTCAGGTAAGTCGTCCAAAGCGTTTGAGACGACGTTGAACCAGATAACCGCATTATTTTTGAAGAAAGGGTGTTAGCAAGAAATGGAAGTACGACTTGGGGGGAGACAGCGTGGCTTTACTCTGATCGAGTTGCTCGTTGTGATCGCGATTATTGCCGTGTTGATTGCCTTGTTGTTGCCGGCTGTGCAGCAGGCCCGTGAGGCTGCTCGACGGACTCAGTGCAAGAATAATTTGAAGCAGATGGGATTGGCAG
>JAQGHT010001147.1 GCA_028291565.1 Planctomycetaceae bacterium
ATACCATGAAATTCTCTGTATTCCGGTGCATTATTCAGGCGCTGATTTTCGTCTCCCTGGCTGCGTGCAACAGGTACGAGGAGGAGCACCCGGAGATCCATAAGATCGTGGTCACCAGTCCTCAGGCAAAGTCCATCACCGTCACCCAGCAATATGTCTGCCAAATCCACTCGCAGCGGCATATCAAAATTCGCATCTTGGACCGGGGATATCTCGAGGAGATCTCGATCAAGGAGGGCCAGGAAGTGAAGAAGGGCGATGTGATGTTCAAGATCGTTCCAGTGGTTTACCAGGCGAAGCTGGACGCCGAGACGGCCGCGAAAGACGTCGAGAGACTGGAGTTACAATACTCCCAGAAGTTGTCCGACGAAAAAGTCGTCTCAAAAAACGAAGTGGCATTGCATAAGGCGAAGTTGGCACAAGCCCAGTCCAAGGTGCAATTGGCAGAGGCCGAACTGAGCTTCGCCACCGTCAAGGCGCCGTTTGACGGCATCATCGATCGATTGAACCACCAGCAAGGCGGCCTGGTCGAGGAAGGAGACGCCCTGACGACCTTGTCCGACAACCGCCTGATGTGGGTCTATTTCAATGTCCCAGAAGCGAGTTACCTCGAATATATGACCGAACATGGTCAGCATCAGGAAGATCTGAAAATCGAACTGAAGCTGGCGAACGGCAAGAAGTTCTCGCAAATTGGCAAGATCGGCGCGATTGAGGGCGAATTCAACAACACGACAGGGAACATCTCCTTCCGCGCGGATTTTCCAAACCCCGATCTCCTGCTCCGTCATGGTCAGACCGGTAAAGTCTTGATCAACCGAGTGCAGAATGACGCCCTTGTCATCCCTCAACGCGCGACTTTTCAGATTCTCGACAAGCGGTATGTTTACGTCATCGACAAGGAGGACGTCGCGCATCAGCGCGAGGTCGAAGTCCAGAATGAATTAGACGACATCTTTGTCATTAAAGCGGGACTCGGTGTCAACGACAAAATCGTTCTCGAGGGGGCTCGAGAAATTCACGACGGCGACAAGGTGGAATATGAGGAACGCGCCCCTGAGCAGGTTCTGGCAAACCTGAAGTACCACGCGGAATAGTTTTTGTAGCGCGAGGACCTTGGAATCGCCTGTCGAAGCTTTGTATTTAAAACGGACTTTGGACTTCTGAACGGCAGGTTCAAGGCTACCACGGTTTGACCTTGAGACTTCCACATTTTCCTAATCGTAATCGATATTGAAAAAGCTCGATTACGAACACGATTACGAGGAGCAGAAACCGGAAAGCGTAAGGTTAATACGCTCTAAACCGCTCTACCGCTTTCGGTACCGCATCACGGAACCCAAACGGAGTCGCTCAGAACGATGTTATCGCAAATCCTTTATCGACCGACGTTGGCGATCGTCGTCTCGATCATCATCTTGTTCCTGGGGGGGTTATCAATTGGAACCCTGCCCATCTCGCAATTCCCGTCGGTCGCACCCCCGAGCGTGGTTGTGACGGTTTCTTTTCCCGGCGCCAGCGCCAAAGTTTTGGTCGAATCGGTCTTGGTGATTCTGGAGCAGTCCATCAACGGCGTGCCGAACATGCGGTACATGATTTCCGACGCAACCAGCGCCGGCGAGGCCACGATCACGGTCATCTTCGAGCCGGGCACGGACCCGAACGCGGCGGTCGTGAACGTCCAAAACCGGGTTCAGACCGTGAAGAACAGGCTCCCTCCCCTGGTGGATCGCGAAGGAATCATCGTCATGCAGGCCATGAAAAGCATGCTGATGTATGTGAATATCTTCAGCACCGATCAGGGGCACGACCAAAACTTCATTTACAACTACACCTATGCCAATCTTCTGCCTGAGATCAAGCGGGTCCGGGGCATCGGCAGCGCCAGGATTCTTGGCAACCGCCAGTACGCAATGCGGGTCTGGCTGGATCTCGAACGCATGCGTGCCTACAACGTGTCCGCCGCAGACATCATGAAGACCGTGGGCGAACAAAGCATGATAGGTTCGCCAGGAAGACTGGGCCAGGCGACGGGAAAGACGTCGCAATCCAACGAGTACGTGTTGACCTGGGTGGGACGCTACGACCAACCACAGCAGTATGAAAATATCGTTCTGAAAGCCAATCCCAACGGCGAGGTTCTGCGACTTAAGGATGTCGCCGAAGTCGAGTTGGGGCCTTCGTACTACGACATTTACTCGAACATTGACGGCCATCCATCGGCCGCCATTGTGCTCAAACAACTTCCCGGCACCAACGCCACCGCAGTTATCGAGCAGGTCAAGAAAAGGCTGGAGAAGATTAAGAAAACGTCGTTCCCTCTCGGAATGACTTACGAGATCACCTACGACGTTTCGAACTTTTTGGAAGCCTCCATCGAGCAGGTGCTCCACACCTTGTTCGAAGCGTTCGTGTTGGTTTCGTTAGTGGTCTTCCTGTTCCTCGGTGATTGGCGTTCCACGCTGATCCCGATCCTGGCCGTCCCGGTGTCGCTCATCGGAACCTTCTTTTTCCTGCAGATGTTCGGCCTGTCAATCAACCTGATCACCCTGTTCGCCCTGGTCCTCGCGATCGGCGTCGTGGTCGACGATGCGATCGTGGTGGTCGAGGCCGTGCATGCCAAAATGCACGAGATGCACCTTTCACCGTACCAGGCGACCAGGGATGTGGTCAACGAGATCAGCGGAGCGATCATCGCCATCACGCTCGTAATGGCCGCGGTCTTCGTGCCGGTGACCTTCATGACCGGTCCCGTGGGCACCTTCTATCGACAGTTCGGCATGACGATGGCCACTTCCATCGTGCTATCCGGCGTCGTCGCGTTGACACTAACGCCCGTTCTGTGCGCGATTATTCTGAAGCCCCATACGGGGGCGAAAAAGCGCGGCCCGCTGGGGAAGCTGTTCCAATACTTTGATTTTGGCATCGAAAAGGTCACCGCGGGATACGCCGCGTTCCTGCGCCCGATCGTTACGCGACGCGCGCTGACTTTGTTGGTCGTCGCGGGGTTCGGCATCGGCATTTATGTTGTGAACACGCAGCTGTCTGGTGGTTTTATACCGATCGAGGACCAAGGCATGATTTACGGAATCATCCAGACGCCACCTGGTTCAACACTTGAGTTCACTAATGACAAGTCTCACGAACTGCAGGAAATCGCCAAAGGCATCGACGGCGTCAGATCGGTCTCCTCGTTGGCGGGTTACGAAGTTCTGACGGAGGGCCGCGGCTCAAACGCCGGAACCTGTCTCATCAATCTGCAGCCCTGGTCTCAACGCAAGATGACTTCGAAACAGATCATTCAACGGCTTGAAGACGAGGGCCAGCGGATGTCCAACGTCAAACTCGAATTCTATGAACCGCCCGCGGTTCCGGGTTTTGGAGCAGCCGGCGGCTTCTCCGTGCGAGTCCTCGATCAGACGAACGCGGCGGACTATGAACGGCTCGGAGAAGTGACCGACAAGTTCATGAAAGCCTTGTCGAAACGCAAGGAAGTGAAAGGCCTCTTCACATTCTTTGCCACCAACTATCCGCAAATTGAATTGGTCATCGATAACGACATGGCCATGCAGAAAGGGGTCTCGATCAGCAAAGCGATGGACAACCTCTCGATCGTGATCGGCAGCACCTGGGAACAAGGTTTCATCCGCTTCGGGCAGTTCTACAAGGTTTTCGTCCAGGCCAAGCCGGAGTTCCGGCGCTACCCCACGGATTTCGCCGAGATGTTCGTCAAGAATGACAACGGGGAGATGGTCGCCTACTCCTCATTCATGGAGCTTAAGCCACGACTGGGAATGAACGAGATCAGCCGCTATAACCTGTATCCTTCCGCCGCCATTCAGGGCGCGCCGTCCCCCGGCTACAGCAGCGGCGAGGCCATCCAGGCAATCCAGGAGGTCGCTGCCGAGACGCTGCCACACGGATTCGACCTCGGCTGGGAAGGCCTCTCTTATGACGAGGAGGCCAAAGGAAATCTGGCGATTTATATCTTTTTAACCGTCGTCCTCTTCGTCTATCTGGTGCTCGCCGCGCAATACGAGAGCTTCGTTTTGCCGCTGGCGGTGATTCTGTCGCTGCCGATTGGAATCTTCGGATCCTTCCTGTTCTTGCAGGCGATGGGTTTGGCCAACGACGTTTACTGCCAGATTGGTCTGGTCATGCTGGTCGGCCTGCTGGGCAAGAACGCGATTCTGATCGTCGAATTCGCCGTGCAACGGCACCGCGAGGGGGTCAGCATCAAGGAGGCGGCCATCGAAGGAGCGAAATTACGATTTCGGCCGATTCTGATGACCTCTTTCGCTTTCATCGCTGGTTTGACTCCGTTGGTCCGCGCCACTGGTCCAGGGGCGATCGGAAACCGTACTATCGGTACGACCGCGGTCGGCGGAATGCTCTTCGGCACCTTGATCGGAGTCTTGGTTATTCCCGGACTTTATTACGTATTTGGCTCAATGGCCCAAAAAGGCGGCAAACTTATCCATGACGAGGTCGATGAACCTCTGAGTGAGACCGTCGAACACCAAGCGTAGGTTGCCTTGGCGCGCCGCAACACTCCAGCCGCTTCACGGAACGACCGTGATATCGTGAGCGGCGACGTTGCTGTCAACGCCCCCAATCCCTTTAATCTGGAAGTTGACAGTTCGGGTTGAGCCGACACTGCCGTTCGTCTGCAAACTCAACTGTTGCAATAGTTTTCCCACTGCGGCGACCGTTGCACTGGAATTGAATGTCACAACCAGATTGGGACTACTTCCGCTTCCGCCCGTAAAGGTCCCGATTTGAGTTGAACCGAGATACAGCTTGTTGCCATTCTTAGTATTGATCTGATTCGAGCCTGTCCCGGCCGAAACGATGCCGAGTACATCATTCGCCAATCGGCCCGTGACAATCGAAACCGTCAACTTGGCTCCGTTGAAGTTTGGGTTTGTCACATCGCCGTATGCAAACGACGAATTGGGAGCCAGGAACGCGTACTGACTACCGAAGGTATAAGACGTGCTGGGAGTTGGGATGGTAATGGTTGGCGGTTCAGCAACATTGGTCAGGTTCACCACAACGGTCGCGTTCGCGGTTCGAGCGGCGGGGGTGCCATTGTCAGAGACTTGGACCGTCAGGGTGAATCGATTTGTCGCTTCAAAGTCCAGGGGCACCGAATTGGCAACGGTGATCTGGCCGGTCAGGGAATTGATGGTGAATGCCCCGGTGCTATTTCCGCTGGTAATTGAATACGTCAACGTTTGCGGAGGTTGATCCCCATCGGTGGCACTGACCGTTCCCACAAGCGTTCCGACTGCCGAGTTCTCGGGAAGTGAGAATGTCGGGGACGCGTTGACAAACACGGGCGTGATGTCGTTGACGGGAGTCACTGTAATCGTCAGATCTTGAGACGAAGTGCGTACGGGACTTGTATTGGCGGATGCCGTCACCGTCAGCTGATATTTGTTGTTCGCATCTTGATCGGCCGGGGCCTCAAAATTCGGGCTCGAGCGGAAAGTAATCTGTCCTGTCGACACATTGATCTTGAACAATGCCGCGTCCGGGCCAGAAAGGCTGTATGTGATTGTGAAGCCCGGCGCCAGCGATGTATCGACATTCACATCCAATACGACGGTCGATGTTGACGTGTTTTCCGGAACATTTGCGGCGGCAGGACTGGTAAATGTCGGCCCGTCATTGTCCGTAATGTTGAGGGTCGCGGTGCGATTTTGGGACGAGCTGTTCAGAGTAATGTCCGGATCATGTGCCCCGAGACTCGAAAATGTTACGGTGACCGTCTCGCTGCTTTCTACGAGATCATCATTCAGCACATTGACGGAAATCACGGCCGACGTTTGACCGGCCGGAATCGTCACCGTCCCAGAGAGCGTCTGATAGTCTTTGCCAGCGCCCGGTGTCGCAGTCCCGGCGATTGTATAATTGACGACCGTGTCGGTGGAACTTGCCGCGGTCTGAGTGACTTTGAAGCTGCCATTCACTGGAATGTTCGATTCCGCCCCGTCCGTGACCTTCGCGATCGACACCGTGGCCGAGTCATTGTCTGTGATCGTTCCCGTTCCAGTGTCAGTGACATTGATGAGACGGCCATTCAAAGGCGTACTCGCACTGAGCGCGACAGAAAATGTTTCAGTCGCCTCGACAACAGTGTCATTGATCAGAGCAACACTCACGGTTTTGGTCTTTTGGCCCGCCAGGAACGTCACCTGCTGTGATGTCCCGGTATAGTCCACTCCGCCACCCGTCGCAGTAATGTCTGTAAACGTGACCGTCATCGTCGTGTCGGTGTCAAAGGCTTTGTCGGCAACCAGATTAAACGTGAGCACGCCTGCAGATTCGCTTGCAACGGCATCACTGACGGAGAATGTGACCACATCGTCATTGACGATGGTGCCGGTACCGACCGCTCCGGAAATGATGCTCCCCGCTACTGCAGGAGAACCAGGGACAACCGCCCCCAGTGTGACCGACAGCGTCTCATTGGCTTCGCTATTGATGTCGCCAATCACGTTGAGTGTGATGGTTCGCGTTTCGCCTGCGGTTCCCGAGAAAGTCAGCGGGCTGGTTGTTACGACTGAGTAGTCATTACTCTGCGTCGTGAGATTCGCGACGTTGAAGCCGACCGTGAAGCCCCCCGGAACCGCGTTGGGTGACGTCACGGTGAAGGTCATCGTGCTCGTTCCGACATTTCCCTCGGTCACAGTCGGGCTGCTGATTGTCAAGGTCGAGACATCGTCATCCAAGATGTTGATAGCCGCAGTCAGTCGGCTCGGCGTTACGTCTAATGTCGTTTCAGGATCATGAACTCCGAGACTGCTCAATGTCAGAACGACGGTCTCGGTTCCTTCCACGATCGCATCATCAAGCACAGTCACATTAATATCGGCGGTTGTCTGGCCCGTGGGAATCGTAACCGTTCCACTTAAGGCCGTGTAATCGATGCCGCCACTCGCCGATCCAGTGATGGTGTAATGCACTACGGTGTCACTCGCGCTGACCGAAGATTGGGTCACTCGGAATATACCAACTGAGGGCGTGCTACCTTCAGCGCCATCGGTCAATTTCATAAGCGAAACGATCGCGGCATTGACGTCGGTGACAGTCACGGCGATCGCTTGGGATGTGAACATCGACGGTGTGCCACTGTCGATCGCCTTGACTGTCACGTTGTAGACATTGTTGCCGTTGGCGTCGGTCGGAACTTCAAAATTGGGTGCCGTAATAAATGACAACGCACCCGTCGTGGAATCAATGGTGAACTTGCCGGCGTCATCCCCGCCGGAGATGGCAAACCTGATCGATTGAGCCGGCTGATCTTCGTCAGATGCCAGGACCGTCAACACGGCGGTTGAATTCTCTGCAACGCTCGTGCTAAAGCTCGAAACAATCGTCGGAGCCTCGTTCAAGTCCGTCACAGTGACGGCAATCGCCTGGGTTGCGAACAGCGATGGTGTGCCACTGTCAGCCGCCTTGACTGTCACGTTGTAGACATTGTTGCCGTCGGAGTCGGTCGGAACTTCAAAATTGGGTGCTGTAATGAATGACAACGCACCCGTCGTTGCATCAATGGTGAACTTGTCGGCGTCATCTCCCCCGGCAATGGCAAACGTGATCGACTGGGCCGGCAGATCCTCGTCAGACGCCAGGACCGTCAACACGGCGGTTGAATTCTCTGCAACGCTCGTGCTGGAGCTCGAAACAATCGTCGGAGCCTCGTTCAGGTCGGTGACAGTGACGGCAATCGCTTGGGTTGTGAACAGCGACGGCGTACCACTGTCGATTGCCTTGACTGTCACGTTGTAGACATTGTTGCCGTCGGCATCAGCCGGAACTTCAAAGTTGGGAGCCGTAATGAATGACAACGCACCCGTCGTTGCATCAATGGTGAACTTGTCGGCGTCATCTCCCCCAGCAATGGCAAACGTGATTGACTGAGCCGGCTGATCTTCGTCAGATGCCAGGACCGTCAACACGGCGGTTGAATTCTCTGCAACGCTCGTGCTGGAGCTCGAAACAATCGTCGGAGCCTCGTTCAAGTCGGTCACAGTGACGGCAATCGCCTGGGTTGCGAGCAGCGACGGTGTGCCACTGTCGGTCGCCTTGACTGTCACGTTATAGACATTGCTACCGTCGGCGTCGGTCGGAACTTCAAAATTGGGAGCCGTAATGAATGACAACGCACCCGTCGTCACATCAATGGTGAACTTGTCGGCATCATCTCCCCCGGCAATGGCAAACGTGATCGACTGCGTTGGCACGTCAGAATCGGATGCCGTGACCTGGATCACTTCATTGGAGTTTTCAGGAACACTGGCTGTCGCAGCAGACGTGATTGCGGGTGGCGTGTTGGCCACCTTGTTGCCAAAGTCTCGACCCGACAAGGCCGCTCCGGCACTCACTGTCACGGAGATGCCACGATTCGCCAACAAGGGCACAAAATCGCCACTGTTCGAGAAGTTATTCCCGAGGCCCAAACCGACTTGAGTCGCGACGCCAGTTGTCGTGTCGACTGTGTAGAGCAATGAATTGGAGCCATAGGTGGTGGCGTAGAAGATTCCTGTTAACGGATCGACCATGATTCCCATGACTTGGCCATTGACACCGCTTATTGCAGGGCCAGGTATCGCCGTCCCGGAAATCGGATTGATTTCGTAGAGTTGGGTGCCGCCGACTGCCCACAATTCTCCAGAGTTGTCAAAAGTCAGATCAGTTATCCCGCTGAATCCCAGGTTGCCGATGAGCACTGGCTGTCCGGTAGTCTGATTCATCAGACAGAAGTTGCCATTCGAATCGCATCCAAACAGGTTCCCAGAAGCGTCAGCTTCCAGCGCAGTGATGAAGGGACTCGTAACGATTGGCGTTCCAACTGGAACGGCCGCACCCGTGCTCAGATTGACTGTCGCCAGTTGAAGCGCCCCAAAGTTCGATTGATTGATGATGGTCCAGAATTTCCCATCGGGAGTGAACGCTCCGGCATATTTTGTTTGCGAAGCGAAAGTACCGACGACAACACTGGATCCCGTAGCGGGATTGATCGTAATTAGGCTGGTGCCATTGTTTGCGCTCGCGAAGAGACCTGGTTGGGGCGCAGTCTGAACCCACCCCGCTTGCGGCTCCTCACGCAGGGTATAGACTCCCGAAGGTATTGAGAGTGAATAGGCCCCTGTGGAATCGGTTGTGGCAAAAGGCTCGTTTCCGTCGCGCGTGTTGTCGTTATCCAAGTCCGCATAAACGATCCAGCCTGGCAGACCAGGTTCGCCTCCGTCCCGAACGCCATTTCCGTTTAGATCATTGTATTTCGTTCCAGTAACGGTGCCCTGGTCTAAAAGATTGCCAAAATCGCGACCTGCAAACGTTTTGCCGGCACTGATTGTCACAATCAATCCGCGATTTGCCGAAAGGGGCATGAAATCGCCCCCATTCAGGGCACCGATTCCAATTCCCGGACCGACTGGAGTTGCCACACCTGTCGTGAGATCGATCGTGTAGAGCCTGGAAGTTCCGGTATAAGTCGAAGCATAAAATGTACCCGAGAGCGGATCGACCATGATCCCCTGAACCTCAGCATTAGTCCCAGTAATTGTCGGGCCAGGGATCGCGTTTCCAGACCCCGGATTTACCTGGTACAACTGGTTGGCACTGACTGCCCACAGGGTGCCATTGTTGTCGAATGTGAAATCCTTCACTCCGCTAAAGCTCAGATTGCCAATTGCCGTCAACTCGCCTGTCGCCTGATTGACGGAATAAAAAACTCCATTGAAGTTGCCCGCAAAGAGGTTTCCTGTCGCATCCGCTTCCAGAGCCACGATCGGCGCACCACTCCAATTCGGGGATCCGACGGTGGTCACAGCCCCAGTCGACAGATTCACTTTTGCCAATCGGGCTAACGAAGCGTCGAAGGCATTGCTGATCGTCCAATACGTTCCATCGGGAGTAAAGGCACCAGCGAAAGTCGTGATGATATTCGCACCGAAAGAACCAACGACCGAGCCGGAACCGGTGGCGGGATTGATCGTAATCAGACTCGTTCCATTGTTCCCCGTTGAGAATAATCCCGGCCGAGGCGATGTTTGAACCCAACCGGCTTGTGGTTCCTCGCGGACACTGTAGGTTCCTGATGCAATCGATAAGCTATAGTTTCCGTTCGAGTCCGTTGTCGTAAAGGGTTCGCTGCTTTCGCGTGTCCCGTCATTGTTCAAGTCCGCGTAAATGACCCAGCCCGGCAGACCCGGTTCGCCGCTGTTTCGCACTCCGTCCTTGTTCAAGTCATCAAACTTCGTTCCAGTAACTGTTCCCTGATCCGCAATATTTCCAAAGTCCCTTCCGGACACCGTCTGATTGGCGCTGATTGTGACCGCCAAGCCTCGATTTGCT
>JAQGHT010001180.1 GCA_028291565.1 Planctomycetaceae bacterium
AGTGCCTCCATTCGGACTTAATGATTTGGAATTGGCCGAGAACTTCGTAGAAACATCATCCTTTGTCAAATTTGTTTGCAGTACAATCCGATTCGAGCAAAAACTCATTCAGGATCCGGACGGGAAATCGAAACTGTCGGTCACCATTACCCCGGATTTTTCGGAAGAGAAGGTGATCCTGAGACTGAAGACGCTCAGTCGCATTAAGGTAGAATTGAAGGATTCACTGGACAACCTGCAAGCAAAGCTAAAATCGATTACCGAGGAGAAAGAACCGAATGAAGGCCTGTTGGACCTAGCGAAAAATAATCTGCTGCTTGCCGCACTCTTGGAAAGCGATAAAAAGGCATTGGAACGGGCGAAAATCTTTCAGCCATTCGCCCTGATCAGAGACATTGAGAAGTTGGCGTTGGAATTGGATTGGTGTTTTGAGGAAGACCCTGCAAGAGCATCGTCGTGGTCTCCGCGAAAACCCCTCTCGAAATATGACATTAATATCGCTGCGGCGATGACGTTAAAAGAACTTCACCTGAAAGGCGACTTTCCAAATTTGCAATCCTACCTCACAGAAGTTCAACAGGAGCGAGATGCAATTGAACCCAACAAGCTGGAGCTTCGTGCCAGGAATCAACTCCTTCTCGTCAAAAATCAAATAGGTGAACTTGACTTACTTGCAAAGAACGTTGTTTTGAGGTTTAAGGCCATTGAGGTGCACGAATTATGCCGGCGAATTGATAATCGCTGGATACCGATTTACAAAACTGAAGATGTTTTGAAAAAAGAATGAGCAGCAGGTTTTCTCCGTTCACGTTGAAAAACCCAGCAATTCAGAAAACCAGGGTCGACAGTTTTGATTTCCCGCCACTTCCCCCTTGTGGGGGTGGTCCCTGCGCTTTTGCACTAGGTTTTCCTCGGAGAACCAATAGTGCAGAGACGCGGGAACCACCGGGGCAAGCCCGAGTGGCGGAAGGCCCAAGGTTAACCGCTGTCGCTTGTCAGTCACGCCCTCACCGACGCCGCGTCGGTGGGCGATGCCATGAGGGATTTTCGGAAGCTGATTTTCGTGTAGCCAAGGTTGCCAAACCTTGGGCATCGGACCAGGAACGGAGCGAACTGCCCCAATCTCTCACGAGATTGGCTACAGAAATCGCTCACGCGTTAGGGAGCGGTGGCAGAAACAGAATCGTTCGCGAGAATCATACACCATTGGTTGATGCGTTCCAGTTCCACCAATCCATAAACAGAAGGACCGACCTCACAAGAACCGAATAATGTCCCAGCAACGCGTGGATCAACTGTTTTGCACGCATTGCACCTATCGCTCGTCCGCATTGCATCGCCGGGAAGGCGCGGCGGGGGATAAGGTGTTCGATGAGTCTGCGCGCGCCGGGTCGGTGCCTCGCGAAAAGAGCCATGAGGTTTTTCAGCGGTTCAGCTCCAACCTGGTGTTTCATGTGCCCGGCGACATGCCGTCCATAGAGATGGTCAAGCACACGGCTCACACTCTGCCGTGGCGACGCCTGGTCTACCTGCCGTCCGTGGCCGGAAATCGAATGCTGGCGCACGTCTGCTTTCGACAAACTGACGCGACTGGACGGCCAGGTTCCTCGTTTTCGCATGTCCTGATTCAGGATCTGAAAGAATTTCCCAACCCCTGGTCGGCGATTGATTGTCTGCGTTTGTGGGGATCGAAGAAATGGGTACTGGAGGACCGGCTGGAACTGCGACACGATCTGCCGTGTCTTGGTGAACTGAAGGAATTTGACCCGGGTTTGATTTCGCCGATCAATGATCAACTCTTGATCAGTTTCTTGAAAGCCCCCGCCGGGTACGAGTTTCTAGATCGTGGTGTGATCATTCCCAAACGCTGGCAAATGGTCGCTCCGCAGGATCGGCAAAAGTTGCTGGCATCCCTGCTGCAGGCAGTGCTCAACCTGGATCTCGCGCGCCGCGAATCCCTGCTCATCGTCGCGGAACCTTCTGTTGCCGCGTTGCTTTTTTACGGCATCTTTCGCCTGCTACCCCGATCCGCGTTCACGGAACAACTCAGTTTTTCGACCTACCAATCCCATCGCGATCGACTGGTGACGACGCTGGCGGCGACCTGTTTCCACGAGCCCCTCACCACCGATCTCGACGACGAATGGTATTCTTCTCGCGCGCGAGGCGCCGCTTTCAATACCTTCAAAACGGACCGCCAAACGCCAGCCAAAAAAACTGGCCGGTTCGCGAGTGACATCGTCGCCCGGCTGATCGCAGGAGGTCCTGCGGCGGTTGACTCGCTGCTGTCCATTTGCAGTCGATTGGGCATCGGCACGGGTGACGGACTCGAGGGACTCTCGGCGATTGACGGCCACGTCGCGGCGCTTTTGAATCCTCAGAGCAAAGACGATTTGGTGAATCTCGAACGGAGCTTGCCCCGGGACCCGGGATTGCGTGCGTTCCTCCAAACACGGTTGGCTCAATCTCTTGGCCTCGATGCCGCCACTCCACAGTGGACCAGATTGCTGGCCGCACCAGCGTACTCACTCTTCGTTTGCAAGCTGTTGTCCGAATCGGGAGCGGTGGAAAATGCCGCGCTACTGAACTCGATTGTGCAGCAGTTGCTGACTCGCTGGCCTCAATCGGGCGCCGACGAATTGCTCAGCGACAAGGATCTGCCCAAAAAATGTAAAGTCGACTTCGTCGTCCGCTGCGCAGAATCGACCGGAATCTTACCAGGCAATACCCAGGCCCTGTTTTTTACCGTGGGAGCTGTCTGTTACCGAGACAAGATCCTGGAAGACGTCTTGAGTCGACTGAACGGTGTGCGACTAAAACAGCTGGTCCTGAAAACGTTTGAGGTGAATCCTTCCGAAGCCTGCTTCTGTGACTTGCTCCGTAAACTGGCGCCCCTGACGGGAAGTCAGGATCATGAACAGGCATTTCGACAATTGTTTCAACGCCTGCCTGTGCGTGTCACCAGCCCTGAGCAGCAGCGACAGATACTGAACGCGGCACTCTCGGATAAGGTCGTGCGAGACCAAGTGAAGACTTGGCCTGCGGACGCTGCGATTTCGGCCCATCTACTGGAAGTTTTGAACACGCTTGACGAATCGCCGCGTCAATTGGAACAACGGATTGCCGTGTTGGAAGATCTTAAAGGCTTCCTGTCCGGTTCACAGGAACGGGTTGATGCGTGGCGGACACTTGCGAAACAACTGACTGTGCTGCAGGAATTGAATGCGGAACCAACGGGCATTCTGCAACGGATGCTAGGCCAGGATCGTGTGCGGGAACAGGACGAGGCCGCGAAAGAATTGGCGTTTGCTGCCAAACGCGCATTCCCCGCCGCCCTGCCCGAGCAGGCTGACGAGTTCGCCGCCCAAGTGACCGGTTTGGTGATTGACTTCCTGGGCGACGACGCGCTGCCCATGCAGTTTCAGGACCGAGCGAAAGAAGTCTGCATCAATGATGTGTGGCCTGTTCGGAGCTCTCGAAGCGGAATGCTGGTTGGTCTGGCCACCACGGCCGTCATGCTGGCACTCTGCACCTTTCTGGGATTTCAATGGCTGGAGTCCCGCAGATCGACGAGGGCCAACGACAACTTGGCGACCGCAAACACCGAGCTGCAAACCGAGAAACCAGAACCCGCAGTCACACCAGCCAAGAAGTCCGATATTGAACAGCCCGACGCGGAGAAGATTGCAGTCGATGACAAAGTCGACGTCAAGAAACTGGAAGTGGAACAGGCCGAAGCCGAGAAACTGAAACTCGCGAGACGAAAACAACAGGATCTCGAGACCGCACAGGCCGAAGCTGCGAAGCGAGAAGCCGAAAAAAAGGAGGCGAACGAAAAACTCGCCGCCAGACGCATCGCAGCCGCCGAGAAGCTTGCGGCAAAAAAGATGGCCGCAGCTGAGAAGAGAAAAAAGACCGAACTTGAACCCGAAGAAGGGACAGCTCCAGCTGGCCCGCCAGCGGCAAAAACAATGACCAAGCCCGACGCAATGCCGCCAACCGACGCGAAAGTGGCCGCGACCAGGCCCCCGGGTCCAATGAAGGAACCCAAAAAGCCCAAGCCGGTCTCGACCATCTGGCCAGCCACGTATGTTCTTCCCGAAGTGACCAACATGGAACCCAAGCCGCCACTGCGGCTGCGACCCTGGCCGGGTCTGAAAGAGACGAAGCTGACCCTGATTGGAATCGCCGAATTGAATCGGTATCTCTCAAAACCCACCGATTCAAGTCTCAAAGAACTGCGTCTGCATCTGGAAAGCAGAAAACCGACTGACGACGAAACCGTTCCGACAATTCGCGTGTTCAAAATCAGTTGGACAGAATACGAGACCCGAAAATCGGGCACCGTGCATCCGATTCCGAAGGCAGAAGATTTACTCTGTGAGTTCAATATTCAAGCTGATGGTCTCTATTTTCAATGGGCGAATCAAACGAACTTGACTTCGGAAAACCGGGCCTTGCAGGAAATGCTGCGGCTCTGTTGCCTGCAAGTCGAAAGTGACGGGCAGCCTTACGAAATCAATCTGATCGCCGCCCCAAAACTTCCGGCGGCCGACATGTATCACGGCGTCGACAGCTCAGCAGGGAATCCCGCTGTGGCACCGTTTATCGACGATCCCGCAATCAAAAAACGCGCGGTTTTTGATTTCAACTCGGGACTGAAAGGTGCTGAGGCTTTCGAATGGCTGGTGACCCGAGGAAATATCGTTTCACAAGATGGCGACCGAAGTTTGAGTGCCCGTGCGTTTCGCCTGACGCCCGACGACGCTGTCAAAGCGAAAAGCAATCTGGGCTTCTCCATTGAAATGGAAGACCCAATCCTACTCAAGGAATGGCAAAAACATAAATTCAGCTGCGATCTCGTCCAATTCAATCAGCTGAATCTCACCGTTACGAACGATGCCAACGGACCGCACCTTAGACTAACGATAGGTGTCGTGTTGGACTTGCTGGAAGAGCAAATCAGAACGAGATTGGATCATCTCGACAAGTTGCTTGAGCTACCCAATTCGGTCAAATCACTGCAAGGCAGAATCAGCACCTTCGACGGAGATCCATTCGCCCCCGCCGGGACCGGCTACAAACTGTTTGACGTTGTCGAGAAAATTGAACAATTGGCCAAAGAATTAGAGGCCTGGGTTGAAGCGGCGCCTGACGCGAAGCCGGGAACGAAACGCAAACCCTTCGAGGACTATGGACTCAAGATCACCATGAAAACGACGATGGAGACGGCGGATCTTGAGAAACTGAAAGTCTACCTGAAGGACGTCTGGTCCTTGTGTGAAAAATGTAACGGAGCCAAAACCCATCTGAACAGCCAGTTCAAGTTTGCGAAGAACAAAGAAGGCGAACTGGATCTCGCCGCCATTTCTCGCATGAAGCAATTTTACAAGCTGGAAGTTTACGAACTGAGCCGCCGGATCGAGGGACGCTGGGTACCAATCGTCCTGAAAGAGGATGACTAGCCGAAAATAGAACGTAAGGAGCCGCAGCGACAACCGTCGTAACTACCGCTTTTTTGGAGACTTTTCGCCGATCCCCCGCGACTTTCCTCATTCCAATTGAGTTTGAAGAGATTCCAATTGAGTTTGAAGAGTTTTTAGCCACGGATCCACACGGATGAAACACGGATTGCAGAAATGGAAGTCAGCCAAGGTTTTTCAGCGAATCGGACCGCTTGGAGAATTCTGATTCGTATATTGAAAATCCTCACACATCCTGATCTCCAATCCGTGTTTCATCCGTGTAGATC
>JAQGHT010001214.1 GCA_028291565.1 Planctomycetaceae bacterium
TGCGGATGACTGGAAGAAGTCAGCCGGCTATACCAGCTTGCAAAACTCGTACTGGAGCCAGGGGAGCGGCGCAGTTTCGGGCCGCGGCGCGTTCATGTTTGCGGTCGACGTGGTCTTGGGAAAGCCATTTGTCGCCCCTCAAGCGCACGGCTATACCGGCCCGCCTGACGGACATCACTGCATTTTCGGAAAGGCGGGACACTCCAATGTCCAGAACAACGAGTTTATCGTGTTTGACTCACGCCAGCATCGATTGCGATATCTGATCGAATTCAATACGGGTAAGGCGTGAAGCATGGCAAGGGAAGTCAACATTCGAGTGCGCTTTCCGGACTGCGGACCAAAACTGCCAGCAATCGCTGGCAGAGATATCGACTTCAATTGTCCATCAATCAGGATTACCGCAACTGCAGTGACTTTGCGGAAGCGCGGATGCTACGAAATCGATATGACACACAGTCGGCGCTCTGCTCAAGTTGGTATATCGCAACTCGAGAGTCATCCGATCTCCCGACTTGGAATCCGAGCAACCGGCCCGCCTTGCGATTTAAGGGAAGTGCCACGCAAGCGGGTAACTCATCCGACTCAACCGACACCATTTGACTGAAACCATCGAAAGGGCCGCCGATGAATTCCAGCAGACTTAGCTCCTGTTTCCACATCTTACAACTCCACACGAAATGAGAACGGCCCGCAACAATCGCATTGAAAACGCAATTCCAGTACCACAATGGACTTCGTCAATGTGTCTTGGCGCCTCCTGGGAGGTCGTGCCGGTTAGACAAGTTTTAGCGTTCAACTCTCTTTCCAATCGTCATTGAGGCCGCATTTGATGCGGTCGTAAGTAAACCACACTGGTTGATGGATTGCCACATGTTCGCAATTGTTGCGACCACTACGGATGGTATTTTCCCAACTTGGATCGAGATTCATGAGCGACATGAAAGCATTACCACAGACCGCTATTCCGACCCAAAATCAACTGGGGCAACCGATCGGGTTCGCACTCCCGGGGTGGAATTCCCCCAGCCGTCCGCCTCGAACATCATTACATGGCCAATTCTGCCGCCTGGAACCGCTCGACCCTGCACGCCATGCAGCAGAATTGTACTCCGCAAACGCGCTGGATGCGGATCAGCGAATGTGGACTTATCTGGCCTATGGCCCCTTTCTCACACTTGAATCCTACGCCGAATGGATGCACGGAGTCTGGCAGGCGAGTGATCCAATTTTCTATGCAATCGTCGATCTCAAAACCAATCGTCCCGTCGGAGTCGCCAGTTATCTGCGGATCGATCCCCCGAATGGATCGATCGAAGTCGGGCATCTCGCGTTTTCGCCACTCCTGCAACGAACGCCCGCCGCGACCGAATCCATGTTTCTCATGATGCAGCACGCCTTTGATTTAGGATACCGGCGTTATGAATGGAAATGCGATGCCTTGAATCTGCCATCCCGGAACGCAGCGCAACGGTTGGGTTTCTTATTCGAAGGTCTCTTTCGTCAAGCGGTGGTCTATAAACACCGCAATCGAGACACGGCCTGGTATTCCATCATTGATCGTGAATGGCCGCAGCTGCAGACCGCGTTCTTGCAATGGCTGGCACCGGAAAACTTCAATGCGTCGGGTGAGCAGAAGTCTCGGCTGTCAGAACTGACGGCAGCCGCGAGAGCATAAAAAATGATGCTGCGCGCGACCCACGCTTTACCGCACATGCGGCACCTTGCTTATGGACTGCCCGGTGAAGCGATCGATATCGAGCCAGTTTGACGCACTTGGAAACACTCGCTTGAATTTCGGACTTGTCTTGCCCATGAATAATCCGGGCTGAGCCGCGCCCGGTTCGAATCGCCGGATACCCGATCCAACCAGTTTTCGACCTCTCCAACGCTGGACTTCCAGAATTCGCACGACGATTGGCAAAGCAATTGCGTTAGCTTTCTCTAAACGTGTTTCTCACGATCGGGTTTTCCAGCGGAATTGGAACAATCACTCGCGTGAGTCAGATTCGACACTCGGCACGCTGTGTCGCCCGAAATGTCCGCGGAAGATTCACCTATTGGAGTCGTAACATGAGCTCACCAGATATTTTACAGCAATCGGTCCGTGCCGGCGTCTTTACAGACATGGGATCCGCGGAACGGGCAGTTGTCAAATTGCTAGCCAATGGGTTTGAAAAGGAACAGGTAATGGTGGTTTGCTCGGGCGAAGCCCGCGAACATCATTTTCGCCAGTTTGATTCCCAAAACCACACTGGCATCAGCTTACATGGGGAAGTCGCCACCGGAGCAGCTCTTGGAGCAACGGTCGGCGGGTTGGCCGCCATTGCGTTCGGGCTGGCTAGTGGAGCGATCCCCCTTGTTATCGCAGGAGCGGCAGGTATTGCGGGCGGTAGCACGATGGGTGGCTTTATGGGCGCCATGATGTCACGCGGCGTCGAAGACGAATTCTCCAAATTTTACCACGAACAAATGGCGGCAGGGCATCTGGTCGTCGTTGTTGAGGACCATGGCCCCGAATGCGAAACGCGACTGGCCCTCGCTTCTGAGATTTTCACTGAAGCTGGCTGTTTGACGAAATACGACGCATAAATCGACACTTTTCGCCGATCCCCGCCATCGGGCTTGCCCCGGAGGGGCCACGGCCTTTGCCCTACTCCTTTTCCAGGGAGTTCTAATACTGCGCTCGGTTAAGAATGAGACATTTGATCGCGGGGATCAGTGCTGAAAAGGACTCATTCGTGGCCGCGAACAGAATAATACTTCGAGTAGTACAAAGGCCGTTGAACCACCCCAGGCAAAAGCCCGACAGGTAACGGATTTGGAGACACTCGCTGACGTTTGGATTACGTCCCGAATAATTCTGACTCGGCACACGGTTCGCAATCTGATCTCGCAAAATGATGCGCCTGGTTTGATTCTCTGTGAAAAGGCTCGCTTGAACGCGTCCAGTTTCGATCCGTTGCTTGAACTCCAGAACTCAGGAGTTGGGGTTTCGGAGGATGACTGTTTGCGCGTCGTCGGCTTGTCGGTGGTTGCCGGTCGGTCATGCTGCTTGTTGATCTTCCAGATCAGACCGATGTGCTTTGAACTTTTGGTTTTATAACAAGATTGGATATGGGGCCATGACGGGACCGACATTCCTTGGCGAACAGCTCGAAAGTGCAATGCTGAACCAGAATGCCGAGTTGACTCGGCGAATTGACACCTTGACATTCAGACAAATCGGCAATTTGCGGGTTGAGTGTTCTGGTTGTCGAGTTGTCTTACATGGGCAAGCCAAAACGTACTATGTCAAACAGCTGGCGACCCAGGCGGTGCTCGATCTATTTCCCGGAGCGAATGTTACGAATTCCGTTGACGTGACTCGTTGAACTTAAAACACGATTTCTGTTGAAATGCAACCTGACCGGCGTAGTGGTATTCCCCGGAATGATTCACTACGTCGGATTTTGTTTGCCATGCCCCCAATTTCTCGATGCCTACATCGACCTGAGTGGACCGAAATGCAGACTCGACACCTTCCGCGCCGTGCACGAGTATTCCACCTGATTTCAGATCGTCAGTCGGTACTCTGCACATTCTTATTGATGGCCAGCATTTGTGCGGTGGGGTGTGATGATCGTCCGCGAGGCCAGGGACCAGGCCATCGCGAACAGCCTCTGGCTCTCAGTCCGGCTCAAGAACTGCAAATCGGCCGCGAGGCGTTTCACGAGATTTTGGAACGGACCCCGCCGCTGACCGGTGGCCCCGACCTCGAAAGGGTCACTCGAGTCAGCCAGCGAATCGCCAAAGCCGCACAAATTGAGCCGTTACAACGCGAGATCAATTTACGCCTGGCAGATTATGAGTTCGAATGGGAATACTGTGTTCTGAAAAATGATCAGGTCAATGCGTTCTGTCTGCCCGGTGGCAAAATCGTCGTCCTGACGGGACTGATGCGAACCATCCAGACAGATGATCAACTGGCAGCGGTTATCGCTCACGAAGTCGCCCATGCATTGGCCCATCATGCCAGCGAGCGAGTGGCTCGCGAGCGAACTATCGGACACGGCCTGCTGAGCCTGTCTTACAACCGCAAACAGGAATCGGAAGCCGATCACATCGGAATCTTTCTAATGACATTCGCGGGCTACGACCCACAGCAAGCCGTTGTTCTCTGGCAGAAAATGATGAACGCCGGACAAAACCAGGTGCATTTACCGGAATTTCTCTCTGATCACCCGAACGACGGCCGCCGCATGGAACAATTGCAGGCTTGGGTTGCTCCAGCGCGAGCCGCGAAGAAAGCTCTTGACGAGGGACGGGTGGCCCCGGCGGTTCAGCACCGTTAACCGCTCACCATCCAATTCAAACCGTTGTACACACCTTATTTACGGAGATGCAGTAATGAGTTTTGGACCAGGCGGACCGATGCTGGGTAGCGGCGGATTCTTTGAGCCTCAGGGGCCACGCGGCCCGTGGGTGGGCTGTGGATGCAGCAGTATTATCATGATCATTG
>JAQGHT010001216.1 GCA_028291565.1 Planctomycetaceae bacterium
GTTGTGGGTCACTGGAGCGTTGGCCATTGCTGGTTCAGTCCATGCCGATCCGCCGATGCCTCGCGCGATCCCGATTCGTTTGGATCGCGAATTGAATACGCCAGGACCTCGAGGCGTGGCCCCACTCGACACAGATGCCAATGCGCGTCAAGTGCGGATTGAAGCATTCGGTTATGAAGTCGTTCCCGCATTGCTGGGCAAACTCGCCGACAAGACAAACTCGCCGCTCGCTGAATTTCTCAAGCTCAATGGCTTCCGGGCACCGAACAATGACACCGAACGAGTTGCGGTGTCGTGTGTGATTTCCGACAAGCCGCTTTCTTTTGAGCTGCAAGGACAAGATGTCACAAAGGCATTCGACCGACTCTTCAGCCCCATGGTGAGAACGTTTTCAGGGCAGGAAGTCTGTGTACAAGTCCGGCACCGGCCAGCAACAATCCCGGCTATCTATGCACTCAAGCATCATGGGTTACCAGGCTCACGTGATGCCGGGTTGGAGTTCCAGGTGAAGCCAACCGTCAATCCCGAAGGGCTCATCGTGGTCGATGCTCGAATCGAATACGGGGAGCTGGGAGAAGACGCCGGTCTGGAAATTAATGGCACCAAAATTCCATCACTCAGCACACGAATTCTCTCTTTCGCCACGAAACTGAAATCTGGTCAATATCTGTTTGTTGCGGAGGGGAACACGGAATCAGGCCCGACTCGAATCATCCAGATTCGTCCGTGTTTACTACCGATGACAGATGCTGTTTCGCAGTCTCCGAAGACCGGGGATAGTTTAGTCGCCGATTTGGCTGTTGAGAAACCTGCATCGGTGCCTGCTCCCCCAACTCAAAAATCGGTCGAACCGATTAAACCTGCTGGAATTACGGACATCGGCCGGGAAATCGTGGTCGAGGACCGCTGGCCGATCGCCGAGATCAAGGTGGGGCAACGCGTTGTCGTCGCTCCCATTTGGGTCGCAAAATCGAGCCTTTCCACATCGCACGTGGCCCTGTCTTTTGCCGGTTCGGAGGAATTTGTAATTCGAGTCTCTCGCATTGAGCCAGTGCTGAATCAGAAAGGCCGGCGCGTCTCTCTCATCTTGTCGGAGTTGGCTGACAAAGAAGACGATAAGCAGCTTTTGAATTGGTTCAAGGAAAAATTGCCGTCAGCGACGACCAACTGCGTGATTCCCGCGGAGCAGGTCAGTGTCCTCGATCTCCGTTGGTTGGACGAGGTCTATGCTGCGATTGATCCTGAGTTGCGTCCACAACCAGTTCAAATCGTCGTCGGAGAAACTTTCATCGCCACAGGTGTTCAAGGAATGAAAGTGGGATCGGATACTCCAACACAGACCTTTGGCCCGTTCGTTTTGGAGTTCCTGAACAGCGAAACTGTCGGAATTTGGAAAGTCACTGCCGCCGATACGGGCATCACCCGGCTCATCGAAATACAACATCCTGGCGACGACGAACTCAGTGCGCGAATTCGGCGAACTGAATACCTCGTTAAGACTGACACGCGTGAATTGGAACTACACCTGAAACACCAGTTCCCTGCCGCTAAAGTGACCGTTACGCCAGTTGGATCGAATGCGATCATTATAGCCGGCACAGTGGAATCCGATGAGGATTCCAGCCTCATTTCGAAATTGGCGGAGCAGTTCAAACCTCAGGTTCTCAATCGATTGAAAGTTGCATCGGTTAAACAGGCCGTAGCTGAATTCAGCGTTCCTATGGGTGAATTGGAGAAGATTCATGCCAACAATTCCTCCACTCCAACGCTCGATCAGGGCACTGTAACGGGTCATCCAGTATCTCAAGTGAATACGCCAGTCGAAGCCACAGGTTCGCCCAAACTGGTGACTGGAGAAGCGCAGGCCGGTCGATCATTACTGGAGCCCATGATCGTCCAAAAAGGCGAATGCAGCGAACGAATTGTGCGGCATCTCGAAACAACTGTCAGCCAGTACGTGAAGGACGAGCCACTTCGAAACCTGATGCACCAGTTGCTTGATCGTTCAAATATTCAGTGGCACTTCGATAAGAATGGTTTGGAAGAAGCAGACGCCTCGGAAACAGTTTCGGTGACCTGTAACATCGCCAACCTCAAGTTGGGTAGCGCCCTGAAGACCGTCCTCAATCCATTGAAGTTGGATTATGTCGTCGACGGCGACCTCCTCAGGATCACCAGCGTCCGACAAGCAGCATTAGGGCCAAATCTTGTCGTCGCATACCCCGTATCAGACTTATCGAGAGGGGGTGACCAACTCGAAGCCCTGAGTGAGTTGATTCGCGACGCAACGGCGCCTGGATCATGGCGCGAGAACGACGGCAAGATCGATCACAACTCCACGATGCAGATCATTTTCGTCAGACAGACGCAAAATGTGCACGATGAGATTTACGATTTCATCAGCTTATTGCGACTGGCGAAGCAATCGGAATCGGGAATCAATTCTGAGGTAGCAATATCGAAACGAACCGAAGCCGGGCAACGGATTCAACGTCAACTGAAAAAAACGATCGATTTGGACCTTCCGCAGGGAATTCTCGGAGATGCACTCGATCAACTGCGCCGCGCCGGCGACATCCGGATTGACATTGACTCGTCAACAGTGGGCGACGAGGTCCAGGCGTTAAAACGACCTGTTTCGATAGGACTCAAGGGCGTGCAATTGGAAACCGCTTTGAAGCACCTGCTCGAACCGCTCAATCAGGGCTTCGTCATCGAAGGGGGCGCGGTAAAGATCACCACCGATGTCGCTGCGGCAACGCACGTTCGCCTTGCGGTCTATAGCGTGAGTGATTTGAGAAAATCCGCCACAACCGCTGAATTTGAACTCGAAAGCCTGAAAGGCTTGATTCAGAAAATGGTTTCCCCGCATTCCTGGGTTCATGAGCCAACGATCCTCTGCCACTTACCGGAATTTGCCGTTGTGGTTCGGCAAACGTCAGCCAATCACACCCGCATCCGCGAGTTTATTAATCGCTTACGTAAACTGAACGCCAACGAGAAAAATTGACGACATCAGTATAGTGCGAAACTCCGTGTCGCACCCAAGTGAGCCGAAAGCCAAGCGACTGGCGGCGCGTCTTTCGAGCGGCAGGCTATTCGCGAACATTACCAGATTGCGGCATCAGCCGTTGGCGTGTGTAGATCTGATGATTCCTTTGGGATCATCCAAGCGACTCCTCGCCAGTCGGTTTGTTTCAAACTCATCTTTGTGCCACAATCAAGTTGAGCCATCAATCTCTTCGACGAACGGGATCTATAAAAAGGAGTTTGCCGAGTCTCACGATTTCCGATTTGAGATTTTCGATTTCATCGGCATAACACGGGAAATCCGAGAGACACTGAACTGATTGGACTCACTTGAGCTGCCGGCCGAGTGAGCCAGGGTTCAGCGAAGCGCGCAGAGATTTCCACCTCTTTTTCGCTTGTGTTAGCGAAACCTTTCGCTACAATCGATCTAGCGAAAGGTTTCGCTACGTTGATGCAGCTTTGCAAAGATCTGGTACACGTGGCTTGCGTGTACGATTCAGCAACACGCGAACTGCATGTTCCACAGCAAAATCGGTGAAGTCATGCGCGAATTGGGTTCTTCACAACCGACGGCCGTCGAGTTGGAAATTCTCCGTATCCTTTGGGAACTCGGCCCCAGCCCTGTGCGTGAGATTCACACGCGGCTCGCCGAACTCAAAGGCACGAACTATTCGACGACCGTAAAAATGCTCTCGGTCATGCTCACGAAGGGCTTGGTCAAACGAGATGAGAATGCCACGCCGCATATCTATCGCGCGGCGATGACTCGCGATCGAGCCGCGAAAAGATTCCTGACCGAGCTGATCGAAAAAGTCTACGACGGCTCGGCCATGAGTCTTGTCCTGCAGGCTCTGGCTGGCGGCAAAGCGTCGAAGACCGAGATTGACGAAGCCCGAAGGTTACTCGACGAGATGGAGGGTCAGTCATGAATTCTCTCGTGGAACGACTAGGCTGGGTGCTGGTCCATTCGGTGTGGCAATTCGCAATTGTGGCACTGCTGGTTGGGCTGGTAATTCGCACATTGCGTCGAAGGTCCGCAGCGATCCGATATTGCCTGCTGGTTGCCGCGATGGCTTTGTCGGTTGTCGCCCCTGGATTGACCTGGGTCCTGCAGCCAGACGATCGCTCGAAAAGCAGCGTCAATCGTCTTGACCAGCCCGTCATAGAGCCACAGTCAAAAGTGGAGGTTGTTTCCGATTCCGTTGCGACACTTCAGCCGCATGATCCTGATTTGTCGGAAGTATCCACAGAGTCCGGGATCGACGCTGCGAATCTACGGAACCTGCCGTCAGACAATTCTCGCTATTTGGGACACCCTCCGGACGAAGATCAAACTATCGCTCCGCCAATCTCTCCGCGAGAGCTCTCTTGGACGGAACGCGTCCAATCTGATTTGCGACCATGGCTGGCCTGGATCGTGGCAAGCTGGAGTCTTGGTGTTGTAATCGGCTCATTGCGCCCTCTGCTGGGCTGGTACACACTCGGACGCCTGCGGCGGACCGGAATTTCGCCGGTCTCCGACGAAATCCTGACAGCAATGCGACGCATCTCGGACCGACTGGGGCTCCGTCGCACGGTGCGGGTTTTCTATTCGACCCTGGCGCGAGTGCCAGTCGTCGTGGGATATCTCAGGCCAGTGGTTCTGATTCCCGTCAGCTTGATGACGCGCATCCCAAGTACACAGCTGGAAGCGATTCTCGCTCATGAATTGGCGCATGTACGGCGTCACGATTTTATCGTCAATCTCCTGCAAACGCTGATCGAAACGCTCTTCTTCTATCACCCAGCTATCTGGTGGATCTCACACCAGATCCGCGTTGAGCGCGAGCATTGCTGCGACGATCTTGTTGTCGGATTGCTAGGGAATCGAGTCGAATATGGTCGCGCGTTGTTGGCTGTTGAAGAATTGCGTGGTCGGAGCACGCTACTCGCACCAGGAGCGACGGACGGCTCGTTACTCTCGCGTATACGTCGCATTGTTCTCGGCGCCACAAGCGAGCCATATCGCCCGACCTGGTGGGGTTCGAGCCTGATCGTGTTGCTATTTGTCGCAGTGAGTTTTACAGCAACAGTCTTGCTGCCGACTGACTCGTTGGCTTCCGCCAAGCCTTATCTTGTTACTCTGCCCGATGGTTCTAACGTTGAACTGCTGGGAATCACGTCTGATGGGACCGACCCGGCCCAATGGTGGCTTCCGAACGGCACGGCGAGGAAAGATGATCCGCTGCCCGGGCAAAAGATCACGTCGAATCCAGATTGGAATGAGGGCAGGCGGCGTTTCGCTGTTCGCACAACGGGCGCGAAACTCGTCCATTGGGTCCTTCCGGGCGACGGAATGGAACAGTCGGCTGCAACGGTGGGACAAGGGCCCGATTGGTTGCGTGAGGAATGCATCAGGACGAATGGAATTGCTTCATTAGAACCTACCACAATCTATTGTGGATTAGGTGAAACTGACTTTGGCCCCTGGGCTACGGTGGATCGCAAGGGAGATCTGCTGCCGCTACCGGCGATCGGCTCGGACCTGCGGCCGTATTATGCGGCGGTCAAGCCACTGAGGATCGATGCGACGAACGGTCAGACGCAATTGATTTTACAGTTGTATCGCGACGGGCAACTGCGCTTCATCGCGGGTGAAGAATGGGTCGTGGTGACGAAGGGCGGTGTACGGCGATTCAAAGTGGGTTCGTCTGATTCTCCCGGTTCTCTGCAAGTCAGTTTTGATTTGAAGTCTGAGGACGTTGATCATTTCGAATTCCGGTTCAAATCTTTTCGCTACTGGGTGAAGTACGAAAACGTATCGCTGCGACGTGACCAGAAGACGGAAGTGAAAGTCACCACGGAACAGCCCAGTTCGATGAAACCAGCAGCTTCGTCTGTGGACCAGAAACCTAGCATCAAATTGGACGCTGATGCAAAGGAAACGCTGCTGATACAGCTCGCAGCCATTGGCGACCGCTTCTTCGTCTCGATGGTCCGACGAGACTTCGAGTTTCTCGAGCTTGAGCAACTCGAAGTCATGCGAGACGAATTGCAGGACGAACTGGCCAGCTACGTTGTGTGTCCGGTCGAAAACAAATGGCACCAGCAAGTGCTCCAGGCGGTCGAAACGTATTGCACCGATGTGAACCATCGACGTTTTGCGTTTCCCAAGTCGTTCATGACAGACTTCGCGATTCTCAAGCATCATCTGCGGACCGCACTTGATCGTGACGAGCTGACGGCTGATGAAATCGCTCGCCGTGAATCGCAACGACAGTGGTTCAGGGATCACGCACGCACGCTGCCTGATCCGAGCGGTGGCAGGATCGCAACATGGTCCACGCGTACGGGCGAGAAATGGGAAACGACAACTCTCGAATTCAAGCTCAAAGAGCTGGAAGACGTCATGACCGATCCACTAAATCCCTACTTCGCCTGGCCGGTCACGGATGAGGAATTTCGCGGAGTTCAAGAAGCAGCCAGAGGGCAAAAATGGTTGGTCCGCAAATCTGACTTGAACGGCATTGCCGGAATCGCTTTTGATCCGATGTCCGATTTGCAATTCATGCGCGTGAAAAAACGCTGGCCAATCAAACATCCTGCTGCGGTTACAGACGGGTTTGCGAAAAACCTGTGGATGTGGGACGCGAAACACGCTGAAAGGCAGGTGAGTTCCCTCACGCGGAAACTTTCAGACAACTCGGTGAACGACAAAGACACAGACCGACCAGAGAATGAAATTCCATTGAAGTTAAAACCGCTTCCCGAAGCCGGTTTGAATGTGCCCGTGGATTTGGCCGGCGATCCACTTTTGCCAGGAATGCTCCAACGATTTGGAACGACTCGATATAAGACGATGGGCTGGCAGAGATCGCTGGCTTTCTCGGGCGATGACGAATGGGTGTGGTGTAAGACGTCGAGAAACGTGGCAGCCATGCATCGCAAAACCGGTCGCGTCGTCAATTGTGACTGGACCAGACTGGGTGCCGGCAACGTGGAGTCGATGGCGATCTCGCCCGACGGAAAGCTATTAGCAATCGCAATCACGGAACTGCCTCGAAATCCCAAATCGAATGGGTTCCGTGTTCTGATTCTGGATTCGCAGACAGGTCTGGAACGTCGAGTGATTCGTTGGACCGACGAATATTCACCGGTGACTTGTTTGTCATTCGGTGACGGCGGACGAAAACTGTTGACCGGAACCTCGCTGGGTGACGTGCGTTTGTGGGATTTGGCCACCGGACAACAACTGAATCGACAAAGCTTTGATGAGGCCGGTTTGAGTGCCGCAGCCATCGCACCTGAAAGCGGAAATGTCGTCCTGACCGGACTCAATAATTCCTTTCTGTGGCGGCCCGGTGCGTTGGTCCCTCGCGTCTTGAATCCGAAGTTGACCAATCAGGTGACGGCCACGTTCTCTCCAGATGGAAAATGGTTTGCGACGGGCGGATTTATCGAGCCAGATGGGACTCGGTTGTGGAATGCAAACACCGGCGAAATGATCGCCCGACTCCAGGCGGACTTCAACGTTGGCAACCCAGACGGTGGAATGGCGTTTTCGCCTGACGGCAAGATATTGGCAATCCCCGTTTACACCTCGAATCGGGTCGAACTTTGGGACGTTGAAAAGAGAACGCGCACCTCGGCCCTCGCGACCCGTGCTCCGCGTTCGGTTGCCTACAGCCATAACGGGAAGTGGCTCGCGGTCACTGGCACGGTAGCTCGAGTCTCGCTATTCAATATGGCAACGCTGCGGGAAACCAACACTGTAGAAGGACACAACGATCCCGTCCATGGGTTGCGCTTCGCTGGCAATCAGCTGCTCGTTTCTGCGGCGCACGACGACGCGATCTGTGTTTGGGATGTCAATACGGGACGCCCAACAACTCGCATCATTCACGATCACCACACGATGGGTGGCGGGTTCGCAGTCTCGCCCGATGGGCAGACGATTGTGTCGAATGCGTATGAAAAACGTCAAAACAACTTTGAAGACAAGTTGTACGTTTGGAATCGTGAAACCGGAAAAAAACTATTAACCTTGAAGGGGCACGGCGCAGTCAGCGGCACACGGGCAGTTGGTTTTGTTCCCAATGGCAGTCGCTTCGCGTCGTGGGGAGACGACCAGATCCTCAGGTGGTGGAGCTCGAAAACAGAGGGACTCAAATCCAATCTGATTTCTGAACGGGCCATTAAATGTCCTGACAATCTTCCGCCCAACGATCCCCGAGGGGCCGTGATTATAAACATGCGCGCACTGTTTGCACCCGATGCGAGTGCCCTGTTCGTCTTCGTCAACAACGTGTTGCACGAGTTCGACACTTCGACTGGTGAGCCGCGACGTTCGGTTCCCGCGCGAGGAGATTCGCAAATCGCTCTGTCGGCAGATGGACGTTGGCTGGCAACAACGGAACATCTGAAATTCTTCGATCCCCAATCGCCGCGTGTCATTTTGCGAGACCGGGCAACCCTGGAGATCGTGCGCACGTGGCAGGTTGTCGATCCACTCGGCCCGCGTGCCAGAGCAAAACCGGCAGACGCCCCGATGAACGAACAGGTCGCTCCACCTGAACCATCGTTATTTTCGTTCGGAGCGATGGAATTCTCTCCTGATTCAAAACAACTTGCGTGGTCGCGCTATGGTACACGAAATGCAATTGATGTCGCGGACGTTGAGTCGGGGACAATGACCAGCCTGATTCCGTTGCCTTCGGCCTGCCGGAGTTTAACCTTCTCGCCAGATGGAACTCGGCTTGCGACCGGCCATGACGACACTACCGTAAGTTTGTGGCAACTGCATCAGTTTCGGGAGGTCCCAAAGCGGATCGATGCTAAGGCCGCGCTGGACGAGACGAAACCCGCTGATCATCCGCCCGTCGCTGAATTACTGACAGCGATGATCCGGCAACCAAGTCTGATGCTGTTAAAACAACTTTTGGCCACTACACCGGTGCCGCAGCCAGAGCCGGTCGAATTGGTGAATGCCGTCCGAAATCAGGACGTCAAACAGGGAATTCACGTGAAAGTGGTCACTAGCGGTACCGACCAGTTCGCATTAGTAGCAGCCCGCGTGAAACGAGTGATTGGAGATGCGGGGGGTGTCATCGAAAATGAGCCCGCACAAATGCCCGAATGCGTCTTCGTTTTTGATCGACAGGGACAATTCATCGCGTCGATTGGAGGAGAGATCAGCCAGACCAGAGAGGGCTCCGAAGACGATGTCGACATCATCAATCTCGGCCCGAAAGAAGATTGGTTTGTACGAGTCATGCGATTCGAAGAATACCGGCCGTTCAGTTTTCAGTCGGACTACTACCGCATTGCCAACCCTGTAGTGAAGTCGCTGCGCTATTCTCACTACCCCAATTCGAATCCCTGGTCACACGGTCCAGAAACGATTCCTCGATTTGGATCACTTTATTTTCAATCCCAATCTCAATCGGACCGGAACAAATTGGCTGGCGAAACGATTGGCGCAACACCCGATGGTGTCGCGGTCAATTCGATAATATTCTGGGATGCGGATCGCAATCGGTTCGTTGGCCCAGCCGCTCAACGTGTCAAACAGGAAGCCCTCTATCAAGTCGACACCCAGTGGTCACGTGAATTTGAAGCCTTGGCTCCAAAATCGGATCAGCTCGTCGTGTCTGGCGGTGCCCGCGAATACGACAATTGGCATATTTGGCACGGTATCGTTCCCAATGGATTCGTGGCCATCCTGACACTGACGCTTCCGCAAGCCACAGGCCAACCAGTCGTCATTGAAAAGCAACTTGCCGCAGGCCCGCAATTGTTGCAGCTCCGCGTCGCGTCTACCGCCTCGGGCACGGCGACTGACCTGGAACTACTTATTGGACCGGAAAAATCAACCTATGTGTTGCCTCTCCCACTTGGAGAGCGCCCCGCCATACATCCACCGATCGTTCAGACTGTAAACTCTGGACAGTCCGTACGACTGCTGAATCGGCCGCTGAAATCGTCACCCGACACGTTAACTTTTGAACTCAAACCGCAGTCCAAAAACTCAAATCAACCAGTGGCAGCGGCTGATACTGAAAAACTGCGACAGGAAGAGGAAATTGCGGCCAGGAAAGTTCTGCGCGAGACTTATCATGTGATGATACCAATGTCACCAAAAGAGGATCCTCCGCAAGAATTGGTTTTGTTCAATCTTCCGGCAGAAGCATGGGAACACGTCGGACACCTGACCGGAATTCCGAGGATCCATGTGTCGGCTGGAGATCTCCGTGGCGAACCAATGCGGCAGATTGCTCGAATCTCGGGCTTGAAATGGCTCCGCATCGTCAATGCCAAATGTCTGCCGACAGACCTGGAATCGCTTTCTGGACATCCGACATTAGAACACCTGAATGCGATGCTGACGATTTTCGAAGAGATCGCTCTCGAATCGGATCATGCACGACTCGTAAGCCAATTTACTGACGACGAACGTACCTGGATCGAAGTGGAGCATGCTCGACTCTTGGAGCGTTATCCTGGTTCCTCGCGCCGCCATCTGCTTGAAGCGGCGGTTGCGACTGACCGCGCGCTGGCTTCGCTGAGCCGTTTAACGAAACTATCGAGCCTGGAGTTGATCAATACAGCGTGTTCGCGACGCGGTCTGGCGACGCTGCAGAAATTGCCAGTCCTTAAAGAGTTGAACATCCCTCTGGTCTATGCCCCCTGGACGGCTGAGCCAGCGCTGGCCAATTTTCCGCAACTTCGCCGTTTTGGCACCATTGCGGACATGCCCCAACTGATTACCGACATGACAGCAGCAGCGAAATTGGAGGCGCTGGAAATTCGCGGTGCCTCTGACAAAACGGTGGCGCTATTGACCAAGAATACGGATTTCAAGGAATTGAATCTCTGGGTCCATACCTTGTCGGATGCGGGTCTGCTCAAACTTGCGGAGTTGCCGCATCTGGCGCAAATCAATCTGGGACAAAGTCAGGGGACATTGACTAAGGCCGGCGTCGCCAAGTTTCGCAGTCTCAAACCGGACTGCGTTGTCCACTTGGACAAAAACTTGGTAGATGCTGCGGTTCAAGCCGATGCGGCACCAGTTCCACCTGCTGCCGAAGTTTCGAAAGTGGGAACTTTTAAAGGTCGGTTTGTCTATGACGGCGCACCGCCCGAGCGCAAGGACCTGTGCCCTCAGTATGCAAATATCGACTTGAAAAAACCCATTGCGGAAGACAGTCAAGGGCGTTTCTCGGGAGTGGAAATGATCTATCGGGAGTTCTTGCGAAACGGGATTCGCCCCGATACCAAAGATGCGTCATTGCTAGTCGCTGAAGATCGCGGAATTGCTAATGTCATCATCTGGGCGACCAGCAAGAATATTCCCTGGACACCGCCGAAAGACATTGGACAACATCCGGTGACAATTCAAGTCAAGAACGGTAATTTCACCCCGCGCGTGGCGATCCTGACTGTGGGGCAGACACTGCTGCTTGGAAACGAGGATCCCGTCCCATTCAACTGTCATGTGTACCCAGTTCGTAATCCTGATTCCAATGTGTTGTTGAAACCAGGATCCAGCAAGAATCCGGTTAGAGTGAGTTTCAACATCGCTGAATCTGTTCCGACTATGTACCGCGGCGATCAAAGCGCCTGGGCGAAGGGATTCTTGTTCATACCTGGAAACTCGTTTGCGGCGGTCACCCAGGCGGATGGAACATTCACAATTCCAAACATCCCACCGGGTCAATGGGAATTTCGGGCCTGGCAAGAGCGCTGCGGCTTCGTCAGGAACTGGCCCAAAGGTCAATTCACTCAGGTCATCAAGACTGGAAACAATGATATTGGCACCATCAAGCTGAAACCGGAATTCTTCGACACCAACGATTCGACCGCAAATCGTGTTTCCAGGAGCACGGTCACGCCTGAAGATGTTTTGTCGAGGAAAGTCTCACTTCAAGCGGCGGCACTACCGCTGAAGACCGCGATCCAACGCCTTGCTCAAGCAGCCAACGTCAAATTGCAACTTAATGCCGACGACCTGCTGCAAGTGGGAGTGGATGTCGAACGACCGGTCACTGTCACGGTTCGCGATTCGCAGCTCGTGGACGCCTTACAAGACGTGATTCGCTGGAACAAGCATCCCGGAGCAATGTGGAAAGTGCGTGGTGGCATACTTGTTATCACGACATTGCAAGCCGAGCAAGAGGCAGTCAAGAAATATCTACCAGCGTGGTTGCTGCCACTCTATAACAACGGACTGCTGGCGGACCTGGACGACGAACATCACCTGATTTCGATTACGGCAGGCGCGGCGGCGACCGATCAACTCCTGGGGCAATTGAAAAAACTGCCCAAACTCACAGAGTTGGATTTTCATCCAACGCAGCCTGTCACGGCGGAAGGGATTTTTCAGCTCGCCAAGTTGTCGTCCTTGCAAAAACTGTCGCTCTCCGGCTTGAACCAGCACGGCAAGGGGTTGGGTGATGTGGCGCTGCAAGGCGTTTCGGGATTGAAATCACTGCGAGAACTTTCATTAGGAGAATGCGGCATCACAGATACGGGTGTCAAATGGCTCGAAACGCTGCCGCAACTCACTCACCTTACAATCAGCGGCGAAGGTCGGCTGACCGATGCCGCACTGGGGTCGATTGGCAAATTGAAACAACTGAAGCAGCTCAGTCTTTCGAGTTATGTAGCAACGAAGGAACTCGGCTGGATGAGATTCTCTGGGGAGGGGATCCGGCAATTATCTGGCCTGCGAGGACTCGAAGAACTGCATCTGGTCGGTCAGAGCGTCCCGGCAGATGCTCTCGACTTTCCGCAGCTGAAGTCCTTGAGTCTCGGATCGGCGGAAATTGATGATGCATGTGCGGAACGGATCGCAAAATTCAAAAACCTGGAATCGCTGAACCTGGTCTATACCAACATCAGCGACGCCGGGTTGAAAGCGATCGCCACGCTTCCCGAATTGAAGCGACTCACGCTGGATAGCCGAACGATCACCGACGCCGGTATCGCTCACCTGAAGCAACTGCCTCAACTTGAGTCGATCACATTGCGCGTGTCAAACTTAACCGATGAGTCCTTGAAGCACCTCGCTGGCATTCCGAGTTTACGACGGATCGATTTATATGGCAGTGACGAACCCGGCAGCGGGCGTGGAAAATGCTTTAGCATACCAGGAGTACAGCAGCTCAAATCGCTATCGAATTTGCGAACCCTCTGGTTGAATAACTTCGAATCAGGAGGCGGTTGGGGAGGCTTGAAGGAACTCACTCAACTTCGCGAGCTTTCCCTGATGATGACGGACATTGGTGATGCGGAATTGGAGGTGCTCGAAGAAGCTCTGCCCAACACCACAATTCACAACGCCACTGGTGGGGGCAAGGTCGTTCGCATTCCTGCAACAAAGGATTAGCGAATGGGGCTCGCCGCGCTCCGCGCTTCCTTTAGATCCCTGGTTGCGATACGATCAGCAACTATCACCAAGTGATCATCGACTCTGCGTATCAACGCCACCTGATCACTCTGGAATTGTCCGGCATCACGGAAGCCTCTGACGAAAGTGATCAGATATGAACGTCTTTGAACAGCGACGTTGTAGACACTCTTTTCAAGAGCCGTCGCTGGTGGACAAATCTGACCACACGCCACTTGAATCATTCGATTGTTCGCCGAGGGTTGCGTTCCATTTCATACTGCTGATGCTGGCATTTGTCGTGTCGATCTGTCGCAGCAGCGAAGCCCAGGAGAAACCGCTACAAAAAGACAAAGGTCAAAAGCAGGCTGCGGTCGCAGAAAGAATACCAATTCGGATGTGGATCGCTGTCGGCGGATCCATGGGTGCCGCACTTCAGGCTTCCGTGGATCGATTTAACCTGAGCCAGCAAGAAATACGAGTCGAGGCGAGTCAGCATAACGGTTACGGCGCGACCATCAAAGAGTTTCAGAGCGCTTTCGCGGACGGTGATCCACCGGAAATCGCCATGATTGAGATCCGGTCCGTCGCACTGCTGGCGTCACGTGGTGAGATCGTATCATTGGAACCACTGATCAAACAGGAACAAGCTTTTGATCGTGACGATTTCCTGGAACCAATGTTGAAGAACCTGAGTTGGAAGAACGAACTTTACGCGATGCCTCTCAATCGCAGTACACCGGTGCTGTATTTCAATAAGTCCCGCTTTCGGGAGGCGGGCCTTGATCCTGATGCTCCCCCACGAACCTGGAAAGAATTCCGAGATGCGGCTCGTCTGATGACCAGGAAAGGGACGGAGAAATACGGTTTTTCAGCGTTACCTTCGCCCTGGCTGTTCGAATCGCTCGTTTTAGGTGCGGGGGGCGAACTCATGAACAAGGACTATTCGAAAGTCGAATTCGTCAAGACCGGCTCTGCAGTACTCCAAACTTGGGGCGACATGATTCATCAAGACAAGAGCGCACGACTGGGAACGTCAATCGGTGACTTCATCTCGGGAGAAGCGGCGATGATCATTGAATCGACCGCACTCATTTCGGCATGTGAGAGTAGTATACGGGACTTTGAGTTCGGCACAGCCTTCATGCCGTATGATCCGGGGCACAAGCCAAGCGTCGCAACAGGGGGTGGGGCGGCTGTGATCGCAGCAAAACTGCCCCTGGAGAAGCAACAGGCGGCCTGGCGTTTTCTGACTTGGGCCTCCAGCACCGATCAGACTGCCGCGTTGAGCTTATCTTCGGGCTACGTCCCCGTTCGTAAGTCGGCAGTCTTTCATCTCACGCGTGAAGGATTTTATAAGCAGTTTCCACATTACCGGGTGGCCGTGGATCAAATGTTGATCGCTCACGAATCACCGGCCGTTCCAGTCTGGTCGCATAGTTATGGCCCAATTTCGAAGGCGACCAAAGAAGTTCTAGGCAACAACGTTCCTGCCGCGGATGCGTTGGCAGAAGCAGCGACAGAAATTGAACGCCTGATGCAGCAACCCGAATCGTTGATCCAAAAGGCGAAATAAGATTTCCGCTTGCAATTTGATCAAATCGCGATAAATCCCATGCTTTTCGCATGGCAACCTACTGCACGGGTGCCAACTCTTTCTGAAATTCGCTCAAGCAGCCAGCGTCGAAACTTCGCGCCCAATTCACGATATCGACGGCAGGCTTTGAAAGAGTTCGTCATGAAGCTCGAACGATCGAGTAGAATCGCTGTCGACAGTCGCTTCGCTGTTGGCCACTAGTGACTTTCCCGGAGGCGGCAGGGATAGATCTGTGCGCCCAATGATCGATGTCGTCGCGCTAACACCGGAACTCGCGGAATCTGATGCGGACTTGGCCGTATTGCTAATCGCAAGGGTCGGCGGCGTCGCGGTTGCCAGTCCGACAGATGCAGTCGATGTGCTGTCCACGCCACGCGCTGTTAGCAGCACGTGGATTGGCGGTGGTCCCTTCGGTGGAATTGTTCCCCCGCCACCTCCCCCGCCACCGCTGACTGCGGACCCGGAAACAACTTGCACGGTATCCCAATCAACCAGACTGTTGACACTCCGGAATCCGATCCCGCCGGTTCGAAACAATGTCGAAGTCCCGTTCACAGTGCTCAACACGGAAGTCCCATTTGAGTCAAAGACTTTTCCCGTGATCGCGCCCGAAGTACCCCAGCCGACTTCCAGTCGATACCAGTGATTGGGAAGCCAGGTCTGTGAAGCAGTCCCGATATTGGCTACCCCATTGACGGCATTGATTTGCAACAACACTTGATTCGTTTGCCCCGAGGCCGCTATCGACATCGTGCCATTGGAGCCGGATCCAAATCCAAAGTTCGCCATTCCAGTCTTGCTGCCGTCGAATCTCATCCAGACCGAGATCGTATCACCTTGTTTGACGGTGGCGGGCACGTCGTTGCGATAAATCCAGTCATTCCCCGCGGCATCCAGTAAGCCCTTGTTACCATCGTGGGCTGCGGAAGCAGATAATGTCGCGGTTGGTATCGCCCCTCCCAGCGTGCGATAGGTGGAAAGATTCGCCCCTTCGAAGTTCTCGATAATCCGGCCCGACGCCACATTAAACGTTGCCGAGGTCACGGTCCCCAAACCTGTTGCCGAAGCGACCAGCGTGTATCCGATGCCAGCCTGATTAATCGACAAGTTTGAAAACGTCGCCACACCATTCGTCACGGTCACGGGGGTCGTACCGCTGAGAACGCCGGTGCCGGGATTGGCGCCAAGCTGTAGTGATACTTTCCGACCGTTATCGTTCGTCACGACGTTGCCATACAAATCCTGAACCTGAACTGTCACAGCGGGTGTAATCGCCACTGTCATCGTGGCATCCAGTGGTTGCTGCGCGAAGCTCAAATGATCTGCCGCGGCGGCATTGACGACGATCGTGGTAATTCCCAATACCGATTGATTCACCGAATCAGTGATCGTCACCAATTGGCTGCCCGCGGTTTTCAGAACGAGATTGTCGAATGTGTGGACGCCGTTGTCGGCAGCGGTGAACGTGTAATCGTCCGGCAATCCGGCAGCCCCATCTTGACTCGTGAAATGTACTGTTCCCAGATAGCCAGGAACCACATTATGCGACGCGTTGATCGCCGACACGGTGATGCTGAATGACGCACCCGCAACGGTCGATGAGACCGTGGAAAGGTTAAAGCTGGTCACAACCGGGTCGCCGGGATTTGAGGGGACACCAGCCAGGTCCCGAATGACCAGGTTCGCGATGGGGCTGCCTCGTCCCGTGGCGAAGTCGAATCCTGCGACGGCTGAGTACTGGGGTTTACCCGTACTGGATCCCGACGTGATGTCGCGAAAATCCGCAGCGTTTATGGAATAGATCAGCGGCAAGGTCTGCGATGCGCCATCCAGGGACGCAAGGCCATTCACGGCTCGTCCCTGATCGGCGATTGCCATGAGTGCGGCCCATTGTGGCGCCGCATCGCTGGTCCCGCCAAATTGGTCCCAAGGATGAGCTGCAGTATTGTTAAAGGTATCATATACGGGGAACCCGGTGTTCGGATCCGAATCGTAGGCAACATCGGGATTCGCACGATGGGGGGTACTGATCGGCATCACGGTCGACTTTTGATAGTCGGGCTTCGATTCATAGGCGCTAATACCGCCGCCACTGCCCGACCATGCGGATTCACTCTGGAAATTCCCTTGAGCGTCCAGATTAAGCTTTGTACCACCAACACTGATCACGTTAGGCGAAGCAGACGGATAACTTGTTGGAGCACCAGTATCGCCGGACGAAACCAGGAACGTCACTCCGGTGTGTCCCACTGGCGTGGTAAAGTGACTGTCGTAAGCAGTCTCCCCCTGGAATTCTCCCCCGCCCCAGCTCATGGAAACGGCCACGACTCCCGGGGCGTTTCTTGCATAATCAACGGCCGTCAACAGATTGTCAAATGAACTATCGTTTGCCTCAACCAGCAGAATATTGGCCAGAGGCGCTATTGCATGCGCCCATTCGACATCCAGCGCGATTTCGCTGATCCAACCCCCATCAGCCTGCGGGTAATTTGTGCCACCCGTCTGATTGACCTTCGTGAATCCACTGTCCGGCAGCCCGAATGCCAGATTGAACTGGTGGAGATCATTCGCGATTTTGGGATCGTCGTAGGCATCGACAATCGCAATCGTCATCCCCAGTCCGCTTCCTGCGATCGTGCCCCCGGCAAACGAGGTGGTGTCGAAACCATATGCGTGACGTACCTGCGCAGGCGAATAACCTGTGGGAGCTGATGTGGCCAATGGAGCAGCTGTGCCAGCTCCTTGAGTAATCGGATTCGCATACATTGTCGGGTCGAGACTGGTTCCCGACAACACCAGACGCAATTCGAGAGTCTCAATTGCAACCGGGAACTGAACGCGTGAGCGACCAGTCAGCCGTCGCGCCAAAGCCTTGCGATGCGATTTCCAAATCTCCAGCACCCAATTCATCGGTTTCTCGCGTTCGAATCAAGATTTGACATGAACGGCGTTGGATGACCAGAACGCCGATCTAAACAAGTCAGGCGGCTTAATTATGGTCTCTGACTAGAAGTAAGGCCAGTCCATTTCCAAATGATCTTCAGTTTTTTCAACATCATTTTCGAATTGAGATTTACCAGCTTTACCAGGCATCCCAGACCATGAATTCTGTGACTCAGTCTCTGATACAGGCCTGAAGCGCAAATCCTGAAGTTGCGTCCATTCGGACGTCGCGCCGATAAATCAATTTGAACGCCTGTTGTTCGCTCAATTCAAACAGAAATCAACATTGGTCAGTTTTCATCCCGGAAGTAAGAGCTTTGGGAGTGGATCAGTTGGCGTTTAAGCGGACTATCACCACCGAATTGGCAATTCCTCAAATAAAAAGTGACCGACCGAGGCACCGGGCCTCGGTCGGTCACTTTGATTACTTTCGTCTTAATTACTTGGCGAGCGC
>JAQGHT010001242.1 GCA_028291565.1 Planctomycetaceae bacterium
CAATGAGTTGACTTTGCGAAGTTGCAAGGGGCGCACCATTGAGCGCCACGACTTTCGTCCCATCAAAACGAACCGTGTAGTTTCCGTCTGGCAAATCGGTCGCATTGGTAGATGTTGTCAACACGACACGGCCTTTGCCACCGGGCGTGGTATAAACCGCTGTTACGGGAATGAGATTTGTTCCGTTGTCTCCAGCGATCGCAAAATTGCTGGCAATTCCTGCTGGTCCAGCTTGCAGCTGCCCCGAAAAGTCAATCTGAATCTTGACGGTCCCGACCCCGCCATCAATCCGGGTGACTCCCAACACTCGCGGATTATTGTTCACTGATGCCAAGAGTGACAGAGTGAAATTACCATTCGGATCGTTGTCCGGAATTGTCAACATCCCAGTCAATGTACTACCGCTGGTGCCATCAGAAAGCGTGACGGTCACGCTTGTCGAGGCGCCAGGTGCCAACGTCGTCAGAGCAGGCTGAGAGACCGTAAACCCCGCTCCCGCGACGGTGACAGTGCCGAGAATAAGATTGCCAGAACCGGAATTGAGAATGGTCACCGTCTTGACAATCGGTCCGCTACCCGGCACAACGACACCGATTCCCAAACTTGCTCCAGACTCGATGGAATTGCCATCAATTTGAACGGTTGCCGCGGCAACACCCTGGATCGTCGCGGAACCAAGGACAACGGGCCCCTGATCGGTTAATTGAACGACGTTGAGTGCGGGCGAACTTCCGACCGTCGCCGCGAGAGCCGATGTCGTGGAAAGCCCCAGTTGCGAAATGTCCAAATTTGCCAGCACAGCTTCCTGTCCGGGCGTGGTCCCGACGATATCCAGCGTCGTGCCATCGGTCGACGCGAGAAGAATCCATTTGTCACCAGCCTGGACCGGCAGTCGTGCTGTGGCTAACACATCTGAGAGATTCCCGCCTCCCAGGGCGAAATACGTGGGCATTGTATCGTCATCGATGAATATCCCCACGACGGCACTTTGAACCGTCACCGGTGATGCAAAGTTGGCGGCTATCGAATACAGACTGGTTTTGTTGGAAGTCAGAAAGGCGTTCGCAGGAGGACTTCCAGCCGTTGAGGCCCCAGTAGCAAACCGCAACCGCTTGACCGAATCCTCCGTAACTGCCGGGAACTGGTCTGTAAAAACCGCAACGTCGCGAAAACCTTGAGAGGCGCTCGTCAGTTCGCCAGGCGATTCAACGCGTGCGTTCATCAGGTCCTGATTGGAATTGGTATTGAGGTGCACCAGTCCAAAGTTATGTCCGGCTTCATGGGCAATCGTACTGGCGATTGCCGTCGCGATGCTGCCAAGCGAACTGCCTGCGCCGATTTCCAATAAAATGTGGTCCGCAAAGACGACAGCCAGATCATCTATGGTTTGATTGTAATAATCGACCGACGTTTGCCCACTCGGTAAAAGGAACGGTCCTGAAGCCTCCCCGAGCAATCTCGGATCACTGGAAGTTGGGGCTCCGCCAATCTGAATCGTCATCAACGCGCCATGATCTGTCGTCACAGCACCGTTTTTGGGCATTGAATCCGCGGTGGACAGATAGATAAATGTCGGCTGCGAGTCTGTGGATTTACCGAGCACGCGCACATTGACATGCGCCGCAGTGAAATAGTTCTGAACCTGATCCACAATTGCTGACTGCAATTGATCGAAGTCTGTGCTTTGAGACAGGCCGGCCGCGATCAGAGATTGACTAAAGTCCGCCGCCCAGCCCGACGCCTTAACTCCAACATCCTTCAGCAGCAACTGATTTTGAATGGTGTCAGCCGCTGACGCACCGCCGGTCTGGGGGTCAAAATCGAGCCAGATCACAGGAGTTGACTTCGCCCGAATGATCGCTTCCCGACCGGCACCGGTTTGAGCCCAAAAAACGATTTCTCCGCGCCCCACATCATCGACACCATTCCACAATTCCACATCGGTGACCTGAAATCCCTGGTACTGGTCCAGCACTGTCAAGACCGGAGTTGCCCCGCTGGCGCTCATTGATACGGGGTTGCTGGCCAAGAAATCGGCTGCTGCGTTGTTGCCGAAAAAACTCGCCCGAACGCTGTAAATCCCACGATCTGTCGCAGGATGTGTCGCTTCAAATGCGACGGTGACGCCATGTTGGGACACCAGGGTGTTGTTCACACGGACTGCATCCGTCAAGTCAAAGCTGTCGTTTGTCCAGCCATTTTCGCCATCGCCAGCGACCGGCGCGAACTTGTAGCCCGAGTCTGTCAGATAGGCGACAAAGATGCCTCGCCCATTCCCCCGGTTTCCCATAAAGGCGATGACCTTGCCATCATCGCTCATCCCGGGAGCATAACCCATTTCTGTAAAGCCGTTTGCCACGACTTCAAAATGGTTATTTGTGGGGTCAACCAGCACGAGAGAATTGTCACCCAGGCGTACGAGAATATGGCCGTCGCTCGTCAATTGAGGCCGCGAGACGGAACCCACATTAGAATAGGTGTAGACCGGTATTGCAGGACCCGTGCCTGCAGGTTGAAACATCAAATAGCGGAAGTTGCCATCAAGACTCAACGCGACGAAGGCGATATCGCCTTTGTCGTTGATATCCGCAAACGTTTGCAGTGCCGAGTACCTGCCGAGATCGGGCTCTAAAAGATTATTGGCCGAGGCCCGAATGACATTGTCATTCGGAATTCCGGGACGCCAGGCCCGGACGAAATAACCTCCCGGAGCGCCGTCGACATGATCGCGCGCCACGACAAGATCATTGCTGTTGATTTCCGCGGCACGGCCAAAGTCGCGTTCAGGAGTACTCGAAAATTTCGGATTGATATTCGTCAATCCTCCGGCATTGGAAGCCACCCAAAGTCCACTTGATTCCGGGTCAAAGTCGCTCGTGCGCGTGTGGCCGACAAAAGCAATGTCGCCAGAATTGTTCGTCGAAACCAAATCTCCGAAGCTGGAAAACGTGCCGTCCAAAGTCGAGGCGACGGTCGATAAGTCATAGAACGGCGAAAGCAGGCTGCGATCTTCGAGCAACTCCGTTTTCAGAAGCCCTGGAACTCCTTCCGGGTGTCGCCGCCTCCGAGCGGCCGGCATTCGCCCCAATTGATCAAAGAATTCCGTCCAAAGATCCATCCAGGATTGATTCCGTCGAAGTCTCATCAGGGCTCGTTCTTTTGATTCTCTAACAACCGCAACCAGGACCAATCGATCCATTGAGCGTATTGAGTGGGAATGGCTTTTGTGGAGAGAGTGGAATACGTCATACAGCTGGAGATTAGCTCCCACAGCGCGAATCAAAAATTGGGTTAACGAAGGCCCCGCAAAACAGGAAAGAGGTAGATTATGACGGTTTTCAGGGTCGTCCCGCTATTTTTGTCATGAGTTCGAATCTGCTCCCAAACTTTCTATTCAAACGAATAGTCTGCCAGATCTTGCCGCATGAACAATTAGCGCCGCAATGATGGTACAGTTCGAAGGAAATCGGACGCAAGAGGAAATCTTACCAAATCGTTATTTTTCGAGACAAACTCCAGCGGGATCGTCAGCGTCTTCTCATTGGTGCAGAATTTCGCAATAATTCGGTTGGATCGAGCACATCCGAGGCGGTCAGAATGAAGTTTGACATGTTGCCATTTGTTCCATTTGCGCGTAATTCGCTTCAATTCGCAGCGCGAAGTATGGTCGGGTTGATGCTGCTCGCGGTGGGTCCAGCATACGGAACAGACCGTTATTTTCCGGACTTGTCGGCCAAATCTGAAAACGGGATCTACCTCGTTGAAGCGAAGTCACCAGATAATGCCATAGTTCCCACTCCGCCATTTCAGGATCATTTCCAATATACGTTGACGCATCTTCCGTCGGGCAAGCAAAGGTGGGAATGGAAGCCCGAAAGGCATTCGAACCCGCTTTCACTCAATGTCCACGATTCTGGGGTCGTCGTCGTTTGGAATGTCCACGATGAGTTTGAAGTGATTGGAATTGACGGGAAAGCGAAGGTAGCACTCGCGCTGCATGAGTATATTTCCAAAGACGAATTTGATCGGTGGGCACAATCACGGGGGTGGGCCGGGCAATACTGGAATGTTCATTCACTCTGGTACTTCTGCCACATTGAAACCGAGCTCTACTTTGTTGTTCGAACGTACTGGGATCGGCGCCTTGTCATTGATATCAAATCGCGTTCAGCAGTCAACGACCTGAGTCGGATTCAACGCGAACTTGACGCGTGCGAGAAGCAGATTGCCCTCAAAGTCTTGACAGAACAGCTCGATCAGTTCACAAGAAATGCTCGAGACGTCAACGAGTCCGAGACGCAGACCGCCGCATATCTTTGCGGAAAGCTCCAAATTCATGAGGCCATTCCACTCTTAAAACAGCTTGAGTCAGCGGCGAACGCCACATCCAGTGTAACTAGGGACGAAAATGGAACATGGAGATGCGAGAACTCCCTGCGCCAAGTCGTGCAACTGAGCTTGCGACGTCTATCCGCCAATCCAATTGGCTATCCCGCTACGTTCATCTGCTTTACAGATTCCGAGCCGAAATGGAATCTGCTCAGACCAGCCATATGTCCCACTCGCGCCGCACAGTCCACTGATTTGCCACTTGGTCTATCAAGGATCCAAGTCCTGGCGCTCCTCGGGAATCCGGATTACGTCGGACCAGAATTCGTGAATCGCATCCAGGGCGAATACGAATGGGAGTACGACATGGATGCCGACGTCCCGTTTACGCTTCGGCTTAACTTTCAAGATAATGACCACAAGTTGACGAAAATATCGCGAATTGAACCACTGTGGCGGAAGACTGGTGTCCGAGACAAGTATCTCTCACAGTGACATCTGACTCCCATGGACGATTTCGCAAGCCAATCTCACCGCCGAGTGAACTATCAATGGCCAGGCTATTTGTTGCAATCGAACTTCCGGCCGACACGATTGTGGTGTTGTCCCGCATCCAACCGCGACCAACACCTGGCCTGCGGATTGCCAAACCGCAACAAATGCATTTGACTCTGCATTTCATTGGTGATGCTGACATTGATCCTATTGTGAAAGCACTGACGATGGTGAAAGGTCGTCCGTTTGAATTGCAGATCGAAAGAGTCGGCCGATTCCCGCCTCAGGGCAGGGCGTCGACACTGTGGGCGGGAGTGCAGGCGAACGCCGAGTTGCTTGTTCTCCATGCTGCAATTGGTGCCTCACTTGCCACCACCGGATTCAAGCCGGAAAGCCGACCATTTGCTCCGCACATCACGCTTGCTCGTTGTAGTGACAAAGTCCGCTCGAATGTCGTTGACGAATTCCTGTCGGAACATGACGGATTCACGCTACCGCCGATTCTCATCACAGGGTTCGCCCTCTTTTCGAGCACAATGAACGACGATGGGCCTGTCTATCGTCGTGAGGGATGGTTTCCAATTTGAGCTTGAAGCCTAATCGCTCCGCGCAACAATTACTGTCGGAATCATTGGTCACACCATGAATTGCAAGGCAATCTGCAAACGTCCAAGCGTGGCATCCGTCAAAAAGCTCGTGACACGACGCATCCCACGCGATAAGATCAGCTCCAATCGTGGCGGAGATTGAATTCGCATAGTACCACGTCCACCGAGCCACAAAGCGGAAAAGTTCAACGCACGACCTATCCGCCTGCTGCGTTGCAGACGGATAGATCGCAATTGGTCAGGCAGTGAATGTATGCACCGCCTCTTTGCTGATGTGTAGAAACTGATGAGTTTAATCAATGGACATAAATGCCAGTGTGCCACCGAGCCATTCTGAAGATCCTCGTTTAACATGGAAGATGCTCTGGTCTCGTTTGTGTATCGGTAGTCTTTGCCTCGCTGGACTCTGCATCGTCGCAACCAAGATTCTGAGGCTCTATTCGCATGATCGAGCGATTTCGGGATCATTCACCGTGTGGGTCGCATTCTTCGATTGTGCCGAAGCAATTTGTTGGTTGATGTTGTCACTTGCATGCATTGGATTGGCCGTCTGCGGCCATCAACGCGCAGCGTAAAGGGTTGCGTCTCGTCATGTCCTTGCCTAACAAAGTAAGACTTTGACCCTGCGATAACCGGGGTTAAATTCTCTGTTCAAGACGCACTGTGGTTCGAGAAGAGGTCTCTGAGAGGGATTTGGTACGGGATGCCGAACTCCGTAACATCAGAGACAACCTGTGTCGCTGGGATTGGATCCGCATCGTATGTTCCCCAAATCCACAAAGCGAAAAAGTTCAACGCGCGATCTCTCCGTCTGCTTCTGGGCAGATGGAGAGATCGCAATTCATTAGGCAATTGAGGTTGTCTGGAACATGGAGCCGTCACAAGAAGAACTCGAGAGAAAACGTCTCTGGTTTGATTGGTACATCTATCAGCAATCTCACAATTCGGAACAATTGCCACCTGAAGGAGGTCCATATTGTAG
>JAQGHT010000013.1 GCA_028291565.1 Planctomycetaceae bacterium
TTTGTGGCGAATTCCAGATGGGCAAGCCGCTGGAGCAGTGTTTGGTGGAAACTCGGGACCGTTTGGCGAGCGAGAATTTCGCATTGTTCTCAGCCGCCATGCTTGCCAGTCGCGAAAGCGGCGGCAAATTGAATGAGACCGTCGAGCGGATCGCGCACTCGGTGATGGATATGCAGCGAGTGGAACGGAAGGTTCGATCTGAAACCGCCCAAGCACGGACTTCCGCCGTGTACATGGGTCTGGCTCCAGCCTTTATCCTCGTATTGTATTATTTCGTGGTCGATCCCGTGAATACCGAGAAGTTATTCACGACACTGCCAGGACAGCTGATCTTGAGCGTGGCAATCATCTTCAATATTACGGCCTATTTCTGGGCACGGCATATCTTGAATCCTGACATTTGAAGTCTTGTCGATTCCGCGGCGGAGTTCGATCGCGGATTCTTGAGACACACCTATTGAGCACGTAGGATTCGCATCATTTCGGGGATAAACCGCGAAAAAGCGCGGGCCCGATGGCTCAGGCGCTGCTTGACCGCGCCGCTCAATTCACCGAACGTCCGATGATATTCCAGAATCAAAAAATAGGGGTCGTATCCGAACCCGTTGGCACCGCGTGGCTCGTCAATGATGCGGCCGCGGCAGCGATCTTCCGCCTGAACGCGGATTGTTCCGTGCGGATCGGCCAATGCGACCGAGCAGACGTAACCGGCCCCACGACGTTCCGGCGGGAAGCCCGCCAACTCTTTCTGCAACAGAAGATTGTTCTTCTCGTCGGTGGCATCCGGGCCGCTATAACGCGCGGAATAGATGCCGGGGCGCCCGTCCAAGGCGTCCACCATCAAGCCGCTATCTTCGCCGATAGTCCAGCAGCCAACGTGCTGCGCCGTCTGACTTGCCTTTTTTGCGGCATTCTCGCCAAAGGTCAGACCATCTTCAATGACTTCCGGCACATCAGGGAAATCGCCGACAGATTTCAACTGAATTCCCAGCGGCTGCAGCAGGTCGGCCATTTCGCCAGTTTTCTTGCGATTGCGACTAGCCAGAACAACGGTAATTGGTGTGGTTTCCATGATGGCCGACAGTGTGCTGGGTGATGCCCGTTTTGTCAAGAAAAGCAGAGTTTTTCAGCGTGTCAGGTAATTACCAAAGTCATGCTGGCGATAATCATTCTGAAATTTGAACTTTTCAGTTGCGGTCATTCGCGTGATTCGTGGGGGTAAGCTGGTCCGAATCGGCTGCGGTATTCTCATGGGACGTGGCGGTTGCTACAACTCGCAAGGTCACTTGAATCAACCGCAGTAACACAGAAAAGTCATCGTCATGGCAGCAAATCAGTGGCATTCGACAACCATTTTGACAGTGCGACACAAGGGAACGGTGGCGATCGGAGGAGACGGACAGGTCACACTGGGAACCACCGTCATGAAATCCGACACGCGGAAGATCCGTTGGATCCTGGATGGAAAGGCACTCCTGGGCTTCGCGGGTTCGACTGCTGACGCCTTCGCGCTGATGGAGCGATTTGAAGCGAAGGCAAAGGATTTTCCCGGTAATATTCCCCGCGCCGCAACGGAATTGGCGCGCGATTGGAGAACCGATCGAGTCCTTCGGCGGCTCGAAGCACTGATGGTCGTCGTGAGCGCCGAACATTCTTTATTGATCACAGGCCAGGGTGACGTGATTCAGCCCTCTGACGGCATCATCGGCATCGGATCGGGCGGTCCCTATGCACTCGCGGCCGCTCGGGCGCTGGTCAAGAATTCGGCACTGGATGCGGCCCAGATTGTCAGGCAATCTTTGGAAATTGCCTCTGAAATTGATATCTATACCAACGGCAACATCAATGTCGAAGAACTGACGGCGAAATAATTTACGGTATATTTCACTTGATGTGACGCACCGTTCACCTGTTAAAAAATGGAGCTTGCCGAGTTCCATGCTTGAAGTTCAGCGGGAGATTTATACTGTTCGCGGCCACGAATGAGTCTTTTTCAATACTGATCCCCGCGATCAAACGTCTCATTCTTAACTGGGCGCGGTATAAGATCTCGAATTGGAGATTTCAGATGCATCAATACGCCGAAATGCGAAAATCGATGCATTGACCAAGAATCCCTGCTCCGTCCGAAGAACTGCGGGGGTTCCCGCGAATAGAGTCACAAGATTGGTGCCTTCAATGCATGCAAATTGGTTTGGACGCCTCTAATGAATAATCCAGATCAGCGGTGTCCGGCCTGAATCGAATCCCCTATAATTCCGGGTGCGGGTTACTGCAAGACTACTCATTCCGCCGGAAATTCGGCGAATTGGTCGAGGAATATATGTTTCGCGTCACGCAAGAGATTGATTTTTGTTACGGACACCGGTTGCTGAATTATGCCGGGAAATGCCGGCACCTGCATGGTCACAACGGCCGATTATTGATCACGCTCGAAGCCGCTGAGCTGGACTCACGCGGAATGCTGGTCGATTTTTCCGACATTAAGCAATCCATTCGAACCTGGGTCGACAATGAACTTGATCATCGCATGATTCTGAATGAACTCGATCCGATCATTCCGGCCTTGCGCCAATTTGACGAACCATTGTTTCTGATTCCACACAATCCGACGGCCGAAAACATTGCGCGGTTGATTTTCGATTTGACCCGGGATCGGGGATTTCCTGTCATTGAGGTCAGCCTGTGGGAGACCACCAAGTCCTACGCAACATATAAAGCATGACTGGTAATGCATGACTGGCGACTGAAATTGCTGACTCGCCGGACGACCATCTTTTTCGATACGATGCCGCTCGATATTGTGCCGCCTGGGATCGTGACGACTTCGGACCATCATCCTGTTCGCGGCCATGAATGAGTCCTTTTCAATACTTATCCCTGCGATCAAACGTCTCATTCTTAACCGTGCGCAGTAAAAAACATGTCAGATACAGCAACTGCCGACAATGATCAGTCGCCCGTTCCACCACCGCTGCTGCACGTCAATTTGTTTTATCGATTGGCAGCCGGTCTGGTGGTGCTGTTTGTGATCACGGTCTTCGCCATGATCGCGAATTTACTTGGTAATCCGAAAGCTCCTATTGCCAAGTTTCTCGACCAATATGCGTTGCACCTGATCGCTTGCGAGACCATCGGAATTTTGATTGCAGGTGCACTCGCCATGACTGTGGATCGGTGGCAAGCCTTGCGCGACGCGGAACACATTGGTGCCAACCAGCCTTCCGCCGAGCCTGAGAATCTGCCAGAAGAGAATCCAGAATAAAAAAAGCGGAATTCGTTTTCACTCGACCTGCAAAGATAATACGATTCCCCCCGGTCCTAATTGCTTCCCCCCCTGATATTCCCTAGTTAATCCCCCTATTACGAGGTTTGGTTGTGAGCAAGATTGCATTCCTGTTTCCGGGTCAAGGAGCTCAACACGTTGGCATGGGACGGGCGATCGTCGAGAAATCCGCAGCGGCACGCGCGTTGTTTGAACAGGCTTCAGAGATTCTCAACTACGACCTTGCCAAGCTTTGTTTTGAAGGCCCGGCGGACAGACTCGATACGACCGAAGTCAGTCAGCCAGCCATCTATGTCACGAGTCTCGCGTGTCTCGAATTGCTCAAAGCCGAGAATCCAGCAGTGGTCGAGAACTGTTCCTTCACCGCGGGTCTAAGTCTGGGCGAATACACAGCATTGGTATTTGCCGGCGCGATGTCGTTCGCTGATGGTTTGCGAGTCGTTCAAAAACGGGGCCAGGCGATGCAGGCTGCCGCCAATGCGACCCCATCGGGAATGGTCAGCATTTTGTTGCTGGACCGTGAGAAAGTTCTTGAACTTTGTCGCCAGGCCAGTGACGCGGGCCCAATTCAGATCGCGAATAATCTCTGTCCGGGTAACATCGTTGTTTCCGGAGCGAAAGCCGCCTGCGAGAAGATCGCTGAACTCGCACCAGGCGCCAATGGCCGCGCGATTCCGCTTCCAGTCGCCGGTGCCTTTCATACGGATATTATGAAACCGGCTGATCAGCAGTTGGCGGTAGCGCTGGCCAGTGTGGGACTGAAAGCTCCGCGAATTCCCGTGATTTCCAACGTCGATGCCCTGCCGCATTCAGATCCGGCCGAGATCCGAGACATTCTGGTCCGGCAGGTCCTCAATCCCGTGATGTGGGAAGATTCCATGCGTTCGTTGCTGGCTCAGGGTGTCACTCAAATGTATGAAATCGGACCTGGCAAGGTGCTGAAAGGCCTGATGAAGCGGATCGACCGCAAATTGGACGTGACCACGATCAATGATTCGCCGTGACGAATTCGGTAGCCAAGGTTGCCAAACCTTGGGCATTCGACCAGAAACGGAGAGCACCGTCCCAATCTCTGGCGAGATTGGCGACGCGTAATTGTGTCATCGATTTTGTAACTCGTACAAACGGCAGGCTGATGTTACGGCGAATTAGCGTTTAAACCGTCATCGGCCTGAAGCCCTTCGAACAGCGCGCTGCCGATTCGAACTAGCGTGGCGCCTTCTTCGATTGCGATTTCAAAATCGCCAGTCATCCCCATGGACAACTGATTCAGGGCCCCACCGCTTGGGAGGCGCGTCTGCAGTTCATCGCGAATTGAACGCAAGTCGCGAAAGGCCGATCGCGCCGCTTCAGGATTTTCGTTCGCCGGCGCCATCGTCATCATGCCCGACAATTTGACATTCTGACACGTCAAGATCGCGTCCCAATCTCGCCGAAGTTCGTCTGGCGTGAAGCCATCTTTGCTGGCCTCACCCGTGACGTTGACCTCAACCAACAGGCTGGGGTGCACCTTGAGCTCTTTCGACAAACGATCTAAGTTGCTCAGCAACTTGAGGGAATCGATCGAATGGATCCATTTCACCAGAGGAAATAGCCGTCGAGCTTTATTCGATTGCAAATGACCAATGAGATGCCAGTTGACGCTGCCGGGAAGGGATTCCGCACGCTCCCAGAGTTGCTGCGGCCGATTCTCGCCGAGCTCAAGCTGGCCCAGTTCTACTAGCGCTTGGACCCATTCCAGACGTGCGTATTTTGTAACGGCGACCAATGTCACATCCGCGCGCTGCCGACCCGATCGCTGGCATGCTTGAGCGATTCGAGATTCGATGGAACGCAGATTTTCCTCAAGGCGTTTTGAAAAGTCAGCCATAGATCCAAACTGCAACATAAAGTTTCATCGGGATTCGGCACGAACATCAACGCTGAATTGCCTGGAATCCAGGATTGTTTCGTCCGCGGTCAAAACAACCGCGCGGCTGGACGAGGGACCGATTTGAGAGGCGGTTAGCGTCAGTGTGACTTCCAGACTTTCGCCCGCTCCGAGCGCTTCGACCTTGTATTCCAGATCTTGGCGTCGCGATTCATGCCGCAAACCGGTCGGCAACTGATTCAGAATCGTCAATTTCGCGAGTGGCGTGTTGGTCCGATTGGTCAGACGGAATTTGACTTCAAACATTTCGCCAACGTTGACTTGCGGTGGATATTGCAACTCCAGCCGGACCGGAGAATCCATAGCGTTCTCAGCGCCCAATGGACTTGGTCGCAGATCGTGGACAAAATTGACTGTCGCCGCACTGCCAACGGGCCCTTCAGCAGTCGGTACGACTTTCACAGAAATCTTTTGTTCTTCACCAACATCGAGGTTTCCAATTCGCCATTTCAATTTTCTGCCAGTCATTTCGGCCTGTGGCAGACTGCCTTGCATCGTCACACCCGGAGGAACATCGTCCTCGACCACAACTTGTTTTGCTGGCGCATTACCGGTATTTCGAATGATGATGCTGTAAATCAAAGGCTGTCCTAATAGAGCCGTCGGTGGAGCAACTTTTTCGATTGTGACCTTCGCCCGACCTCTGGCCGAGCCGGGTACAGGCGCCGGGATGACTCCGCCTCGCGGTGCAATGACATCCGTTGCGATATTGCCTGATGCGGCGGCTTCAGGTTGTTCGTCATCCCTCCGAGGCTGGCTTGTGGAGGGGACCCTGATAACACGGCCAGGTGTTTCTGGCTGGTTGGTGATTGGATTAATCGTCGGCCCTGTTGGATCTGGTAAAACTCCAATTCCGGGGCTGTTGGAATTCATGGCCATTTGTGAGTTTCGCCGACCAGGCGACGCAATGTCGACTCGCGGTGGCTCTGCTTCGTTTTGGGCGCGCAACTTACTGACGGGAACGGCTGGAGGTGCCGTATTGCTGTCTTCATCATCAAAACCCGCGGCATTAGGGCGTCCACGGGGTTTGGGAGGCTGTCGCAACTGTTCGGCTGCGGTCTCGTCTGGTTCATCAGCGGATTTTCGTTCCAGTTTCGGGATGGGCTGTGGTGCTCCAGCCAAATCTGGCCGCTGCTGCATTCCGCTCCGAGGTGCAGTCTTCTGATTACCTTCTCCATCGTCGTCAGCGCCGAATTTTGGCCGAGGACGAACGGGCGGGACGGGCGGGCTTGTGGTCTCGGCAGCTGCAGAATCCTGGGCAGTTTGAGGCTGCTGCGTGGCCTCGCGACTCGCACCAATCTCATTGGAGTTTGGATCCAGGGCTCCTGGTGAGTTTGATGGAACGCCCGAAGTGGGAGACAAGTCGTCCGCCACATTTGGACCGTTGGCCGGAGCGTTGGAAGGCAATGTGGAGTTATTCGCTCGTCTCGCAGTCGGGGATTTCGCGCTGGGTCTCTGGTCTTCATCGTCACCATCAAACAACGCCGACTTCGGCCTGCCCCTGCTTCCAGGCCGCACTGCGACTGGATTGCGATTCAGATTTCTGCCAGCTCCAAGCGGAGCCTGCTGGTTTTGGCTGTTTGGAGTGTTTCCCGTGAGATCGTCAACGACCTGGGCCGCCGCCGTGGGGGCCACAGCCCCTTGGACTCCGTCCGCGTCTTCCGCAAACTTCTGATTTGGATTGCGTTTCAGTTGCGGCGGCTGCCCGGAGGCCGTTCGAGATCGAGTTCGCGACAGCGGTTCCGGGGGCTGCTGCTCGTTCTCGAACTGATTCTCCGACCGTGGCCGAGTGTTCGGGGCCTGGGCCATTAACTCGTCTTCGCCGTGGTTCGGATTATTGGTCGCAGTTGATTGGCCGCGAGGGCGGGGAGGGCGTCCCTTGAGTTTGTTTAAGGGGTCGCCGCCTTCTTCCTCACCGGACGGATCCGGTTTGTTGTGTGCAGGTGGCGGCTGCGCGGCTCCCGTCGACGCGGTGTTGTCACCAGAGTCGAAATCATCAATTTTTGCGGGAGCTTGAGCTGACCGACGTCCTCTCGCGGTTGACTTGAGTGGGACTGGTGGAAGTGCGACTTGTTCGCCGGTCTCACTGGCTTGTGCTTCGGCAGGTCCCGCACCAGCGTTTGCGCGCCGGCCAGTTGTCCCTGAATTCACTCGCGGATTCGTTTTTTTCGCCGGAAATACGGAAGGGTCAGGCTCCTCAGGATCGGCCAGGGTGATATCGGACTCACCTTCACCTTTGCCTGCGAGATTCTTCAGTTTGCGTTCGACGGGCGCCGCGTGGCTTTGCTGAGGTGCTGGCGGTTCTGGTGTCTCCTTTTCAACGACTGTTTCAGTCGCCAGAGCATCACCTTCTTTGCCAGCCGCACCGGATTGTTCTTCCGGAGCCGATTCCGCATTCGCGGCGGCTTTTGTGAGTCCTTTTCCGAGCCCGTTTTGTTGCAAAACGACCGCGAGCAGTCCGAAACCAACTACGGTCGCGAGCGCGGACAGCTTCCAAATGGCACTATGCATGGGATTCCCTTCCCTTACCAACCCGGTCACGTTCAACACAACTGGCCGGAAACGGCGCGCCAGGGTGCCCCGACTATTCAGGCATTCCGATTGCGATCGTATCACGTTCCCGTGTTGGAGAAAAGAGAAACCGGCAGGATTTGCCGCTTCAAGGCAGACAGACGCAAGGTTGGCTGGGGCATCGACCAGCTTCTGGAGTCCGAAAAAGTATGCTGCCGTGAGTCTCGCACGAGACGGTCGAAATTCCCAGTAAGCCAATCATACGAGCATTCCTTGAATCTGGGGATGAAGTTGCCATACTTCACATCAATCGGGTCACTGGGAATGAGTCAACGGAAACAATTCCGAATACCGCTTTGAACAGATTTGACATTGAGGAGTAAAACATGGCCGACATTCGCAAGGGCGCTGTGACGTTAAAGGGCAATCCTGTCGATTTGACTGGGAAAGCGTTGAAGTCGGGAGATACCGCACCAGATTTCAAGCTCCAGGACAATGGGCTTGGTGAGGTCACATTGGCCAGTTCCGCGGGTAAGACCCGGATCATCGCCACGATTCCTTCACTGGACACGTCCGTCTGCCACGCCGAAACGAAGAGTTTCAACGATGCCATAAAGAACTTGTCAAATACAGTGTGTCTGGTCGTCAGCATGGATTTGCCTTTTGGCCAAAAACGCTGGTGCGGCGCTGAAGGCGTCGAAAACGTTGTCACTCTGAGTGCACACCGCTGTACAAAGTTCGGCGAAGATTACGGCGTCTTGATTTCCGGCGGACCTTTGGATCGCTGCCTGGCTCGAGCCGTGTTTGTCATCAACCCCGAAGGAAAGATCACTCACACCGAATATGTCTCGGAAATCGCCACCCATCCGAACTATGAATCGGTGATCGCAGCCGCGAAGGCCTAGTTGGAAGACAAGCCAAACTGGGCTTTTGACAAGCGTTGACCGAATATTGGGACTTGATTCCGTCTGACATGAGTTCAGAACGGACATTCACGGGCGCGCGGGCAAAAGTTTGATTTCTTCTGTCCATCTGCTTAGATCTACCTACGGCAAGTTGCCCTCCGAAATCCATTTCGGAGGGTTTTTCTTTTGCGGTGCGAGTATCTTTACAGGACTTATCTGGTGCCCTCTTCGCGTCACAAATAAGAGATCTCGACCTCTCTTGAGTTCTCCGGTAGACTCGTGCGAAAGTGATCCAATCCCAAACGGCTGCCTCATTCAGAGCATCTTCCTGACAATTTTCCTAACTCTTTACTCGCACTTCGACAAAGGGGATCACCGCGTGTGATTTTCCGGTGAAACTGAGTCCATGACCGACCAGATTGGCCATGATTTGCGGAGGTATTGGGGGCGATTACAGTTGGTCGCCATGGTCTGGAGGTGCGGACTTGCGATCCTTCTAACGGCAGCGTCGGGTTGTCTAAACAGGCCTTTACGAGTCGAGGGCCAAGCGGATGCCAAGATCAACGCCAATGTGAATGCGAATGTCGATCTCTCGCTGCAAAAGCGGCCGGTGCGACTGACTGGGCTGCCACATCCTTACGAGCCCACAGATCCCTGCCGTTTTATTGCGGTGCTCGACGTTGACGGCATTCTGCTGGACGCAAATGCGACTGGATTGGGGGCTCGCGCGGAAAACCCCGTGGCTTTATTTCGCGAACAACTCGACACCATTGCCGCCGATCATCGAGTCGCCGCGGTGATCGTCAGGATTCATTCACCCGGTGGCAGCGTCACCGCGAGCGATATCATGTGGCGGGATCTCCGTGCGTTTCGAGAACGGACTCGGCGACCGGTTGTGGCTTGCCTGATGGACGTCGCCGCCGGCGGCGCGTATTACGTTGCGAGTGCTTCAGATGTTATTGTCGCTCATCCAACGTCAGTTGTCGGCGGTATTGGGTGTGTCTTGAATGTCTATAATCTGCAAGATTTGATGGCCACATTCAACATTGTCAATGTCGCCATCAAGAGTGGCAATAAGATCGACCTCGGCTCGCCAGTGAAGGCGCTGGATGAAGAGAACCGTCAGCTATTACAGGATATGGCCAACGAATTTCATCGCCGATTCCGCGAGATTGTTGTTCAAGCCCGACCAGCAGTTAATGCGCAGGACCCGACAGTCTTTGACGGACGGGTCTTCTCGGCATCGCGCGCGCAACAACTCAATCTGATTGATAAAGTAGGCTATTTTGACGACGCTGTGGAGACAGCCAGGCAACTGGGCGGAGCCCCTAAAGCCCAGCTCGTTTTCCTGCGGCGTGAAGGCGATGAGCCGATGTCGAATTACTCGATCACCCCAAATGTGCCCCTGCAGGACAAAATTATACCTTTGAATATTCCGGGGTTGGACCGTACCCGACTGCCTTGTTTTCTGTACATGTGGATGGTTGAACCCTCAGCGGAGAAGCTGTTTGGTCAATGACGAATGGAGTTCGCGAATGCGTTTACTGATGACCAGGATGGTCATGATCGTGACCTTGTTCACGACAAAAGGGCTGCTAGCAGAAGAAAATCCACTCTTGAAGGAGTTGCTTACGCAGGGAGTGAGAGTCTCAAAAGAGGCCACCGTCTTGCTTCCGGCCGCAACTTTGAGTGATGGAATGTCGGCGGCGGTTCAGCGTCAGCAGATCACTGCCATTCCTGACAATCGGCAGTCCTGGGAAAACTTGACGCGAAAATCGGTGGTGGCACCGTTCGTGATGAAAATCAGCCAGCCGGAAGAGGGGGCCGGTTCGATTGGACGCCATGTCGACCTGTGGTTCGTGGCGTATGGAAAGCTCGAACGCCTTAACAGCGAAGAATTTCTACAAGGACAGTTTCAAGATGCTCGCGAAAGCAATGACGGAGAAAACCGGCCGCGGATTCAGTTTCTTGGTAACGAAGCCCTCCGGGAACGCGGACTAAAAGTTCCTGGCACGCCGGCCGATCCGCGTTATCTCTCAGTCGAAATGAGCTTATTGGAACGCGTGCGGATTAGTGGAACCACACGAAGTGTCAAGACGTCGACGCCTCATTCGGTTACGGTCGCGTCGGTCCTGGATTCCCGTTTTGATCAAGATCCCGAATTCTCGAATTCGTGGCGTACCATCGAACGCGATGCGTCGGGACGCCGGCAGTATGGACCTCGCCAGACCTATCACAGAATGGGTTCCTACGTCTAAGCGACTCGTCTGGCCGAGCCGACAGTAGCTTTGTTGATTGAGTATCACGTGGCATTCGCCGAACCGGAAGGGTGGTTCCACGGAGCCAATCTGTTGCGATCGAAGCTGCCGATCATCGCTCAAGAGGGAGTTCGCCGGTTCCGCAGGAATTTTGAAAAGCCACCGGAGAACGCCGCCGCCGAACGCGTCCGACAGTGAACGGCAGGGCCGGATTTCCTGGCGACCAAGATCGTGAGACCAAAGAATTCCTGGCGAGCGTCCGGCGTAAGCTGGATGGTTCTGCGAGACAGAACTTCCTTTCATGTCCTTACGCGCTCCGCAGTGCTTCCACTGGCGGGATCGTCGCACACGAATACGCGGGGTAAACCGCTCCGACGACGGCCGTAATCAGCGCCAGCGCAATTCCGGCGAGAACTCCACTGAAAGAGAGGTCTCCCTGGACCAGTACGGCGGTGGGCGGCCAGTAAGTCAGCAATACTGGAACAGTGAGCCCCACGGAAATTCCCAGGCAAGCCCCTGCGGCTGCCAGGCACAAGGATTCCAGAAGGACTAATTGGACGATTCGGCGAGGCCGCCAACCGACCGCGCGCAGGATGCCAAATTCCCGCCTCCGTTCGAAGACGCTCATCGCCATGGTATTCAGCATCCCACAAGCACCGAGCAACGCCGCGATTGCCGACACGACCCAGGCCATCGTCCGTGTGACTTTCATTTGCTTGAGCGAATGCACAAAATCGAAACAGGGCGTCGCCGCCACTTCAGGATCCAGCGCTTCAATGTCATGCCCAACACGATCGATTGTCCGTTGTTCACCATGAGGCTCAACTTGTATGACGTAGCCCGTTAGTTGGCCAGGACGATCCATCTGCCGTTGCAATTCGTCCATCAATAAAAATGCCGCGCCGTTTTCATAGATACTGAAGCTTTCAAACACACCGATCACCTCAAAGGATTGCGCATAGAGTTCGATCTTATCGCCGGGATGTTTGTTCAACTGAGCCGCCAAAACACGCCCCAGCATCACGTGCCGGCGGTCGTCCGCCTGCAGGCGCCGGCCTTCCAGAATCTTGACTCGATCCAGAACTGGACAATCTGGCTCCCACCCATTGACGATCACCATGAACAGCCCGTGCTCTTCAAATGCAACCATGTCCATCAACCCGCCAATGACTCCCCGCACGCCAGGAATGGCTCGAATCTGATCACCCAATTTGTCCGTCAGGCCTTTAGACAACTGCATGGTTCCGCCGCGGCGTTGGACAACCAGGTCAACGCTTTGATCCACGTACAGCTTCAGAAACGAACTCTCCAGTGACTCGGCGACGCCGACCAGTGCGACAACGACCGCGACGGCAATTCCAATCCCGACGACAGTCAAAATTGTCCGCGCAGGTCGGCGCAGGAGATTGCGGGCAGCCACCTGAGTCAGCCGCATGATTGCCCCCTGGCTGGTGGAGACTCGGAAAGATGCCCATCGCAAATCCAGACAGTGCGCCCTGCCCGAGCTGCAACTTCTGCCCCATGGGTAATCAATACGATCGTGACGCCTCGTTCCCGATGCAGACAGTCGAACAGGTCGAGGACCAGTGCTCCCGATTTGGAATCGAGGTTGCCGGTCGGTTCGTCGGCCAGCAGCAATTGTGGATCATTTGCAAGAGCCCGGGCAATGGCTACCCGCTGTCGCTCCCCGACCGAGAGTTTCATCGGCAGGCTTTGGGATCGGTGTGACATTCCGACCAACTCCAGTAAACCGCGTGCATGTTCCACGCGCTGTCGTACGCCGCGCGGACCTTCGAACATCGGGATCTGCACGTTTTCCAATGCCGTCAATGTGGGCAGCAGGTAAAATGACTGAAATACAAAACCGAGTGTCATGGCACGAAAGTGGTCGAGGTCATGACAACGAGACAATCCGTGCCCGTTAAAGAAGATTTCGCCGGTATCAGGTCTGTCCAGCGCCCCCAGCAAATTCAACAGTGTTGATTTGCCACTGCCGCTCGGTCCCATGATGGCCAGGTAGTCGCCTCGGCGGACCGTCAACGAGACATCGTCCAGCGCTTTCACGGCCCCATCATCATAATGCCGGCTCACGTGATCGACATGGATCAGCGGAGTTTCTTCCGCCTTTGAGCCTAGGGAAATTTCAAGCTCATTCATAGCGCAAGGCTCCCGCTGCGGAAATCGAAGCGGCGCGCCACGCCGGATATGCCGCCCCCAACACTCCAGAGACAACCGCCGACAATCCGCCGATTAGAATGGCCAACCCGTCCAGTTCGGGCCGCACAAATACTCGAGCGGCGTCGATCATCGACAGTCCTTGAATCGCGAGTTTTGCAATGATCACACCGAAAAGCGCGCCGCACGCTGATAATGAAAACGCTTCGCCCAGGATCATTCTGATCACTCGACGGCGAGACCAACCCAGTGCGCGAAGAATTCCCAGATCGCGAGTTCGCTCCAGAACCGACATCCAAACGGTATTCAGAATGCCCACCAGCGACAGTCCGATGGCGATGAAAGACGTCCCATAGGCCATCGCCGTCATCAATTTGGATTCGGTACTGCCGCTGACAAACTGTCGGGTCGGTAAGGCTTTCAAACCGAGCGGTTGACCAGTCGGATCAGCCAAAGCTTCGATCGATTGGCAGATCTCTCGCAAATTGTGTTCGCTGGAAACCTCGGATTTGACACGGATATGAAACTCCGAAACCTGCGCCGGACGATCCATGAGATGTTGCAAATCACCCAGCGATGCGATGGCGGTATTCCCTTCTACCGCGTTTGCCGGTTGGAACACGCCGACGACGGTGAACGATGTTCCCTCAATCGACAGTTTCTGGCCTGGGCTGGCCTGCAATCCTGTGGCCAAGTTGCGTCCCAGCAGCACTGCAGCGTGATCGTCGGGCTCAATGCCGCGTCCTTCAATCACAGTGAATTGCGAGATTCCTGTGCCCCCGGAACGGAATCCATGCAGTGGAATTCCCACCAGATCGCCGTCACCTAACGACACCATCTCGGTCAGGCTACCGTCCACATCGTCCACACCCGCGACGCTTTTCAGAAGGTCGGCGTAATCTTCTCGCAGGGTGCTGGTCAGTCTTTCGGCGACGCCGGCGCGCATCACGACAATGTCGATGCCGCGGGAGCTGTAGTATTCTTCGGAAGAGCGAACATACCCACGCGCAATACTCACTAGAGTGACCACCGACGCCACCGCGAACGCAATTCCTGCAATCGTCAGCACGGATCGCAATGGGCGTTGCCGGAGGTTATTCCAAATGACGTCAGCGAAGCGCATCGAGTTGACATTCCCACCTTCACAACCTCTCCTGGCGCAATTATGTACCGTACTCAGAAACCGAGCAGTGCAGGCTGGCGTCCGCGCCAAGCCGCGTCCAGGGACGTTGAGCCAGGATTATTCCATGCGCTGCGAATCCTGTCTATGCCTCATTTTGAGGCGGACAATTTGAGGTGGTAATCGAAATTGGAGAGATGCTTTCGCGGAAAGTGAATCTACAAAGAGTCGAGAGAGATAATTGGATAACCCGGAAGGTTATGTATCAACTTTGTGTCAGCAGTTACAAGATCACAACCTTCTCGTTCCGCGGCAGCGACATAGAGACAGTCACACACTCCGATGCGAGCGGTGGAAGAGATTTGAATGGCTCGCTGCATCAAAGGTGCGGTATCGAGCAACTGAGGACAGTCACTCATGATGATCTTCCAAAGCTTCCATGGATCAGCGATCTTCGACTGCCGTTCAGCCCGCGTTAATGCATGGGCGATTTCAACGGGGAAGACATTTGGAGCAAGAAGGTCGTGAATACCAGCATTGAACTCGTCGAGTAAACGAACGGCAAACGCGACGTCCGGCTCAGGAAGTACAAGCTTTAGAGCCACGCAGGAATCAAGGATTAATCGCCTTGCTGGCGGACTTCACGGATAAGATCTACCGCGATATTCAAAGTCCCGTGCGTTTTCCGAATTTCTTCACGGACGCGTGCTGCCTCTTCTCGAAGTCGGGCATGCAATACGGGATCGAGAGGCTTGCCCTTTATCCGTTCAAGGATTGCTTCAGTTTCTGGATCGATGGCGTGGTGGAGTTCAGTCGTCATGATGTTCAATTATCGGAGCTATTGGAGTAGGCGTCAACTGCAATCGTTGAATGGATTGAAAGAGTAATTCTGAACTTCTCCAGCCACGACAAGCAAGAAACGGCGATCGCTTCAAATCCATCCAACGGTTGACGGGGCGCTAACTATGCTAACTCTCGACTTGGCCGCCATAGATTTCATGCACTCGGAAACTCGCTCCAGGTCGAGCCAGAGATCGGCTTCAACGCATGTGCTTTGAATGGAACTTCTGCAGGGGTCGGTCTGCTCCACAGGGCCAACGGCCCGTATAACATCCCGGGATATCCAGGAACTTCCGCCGCATATTCGCGATAGCTTTCTCCCAGATAAAATGCCAGGCGGCGATCTTTGAGCCAACTTCCAATAAAGATATAGACAGTCCAGATTCCCGTCAGCAGCGCGTGATCAAGGCTCATTGTCGGGGTAAACCAGATCAGTCCCAGGAAGCTCAAATACACGGGGTGGCGCAGAATGAAATAGGCCCCTCGCGGCACGAACGTCCGCCGTGGCAGGGTACGTCGCCGGACCCAATATAGCCATTCAGTCAGACCCGTCTGATAGCCGATTCCTGTGAGTGCCAGACTGTAGAATAAACCGATCCAGGACCCGATAAATCCGAGCTGCATTGCCAGCGACAGGATTCCGGACGTGTGCCAGATCACGATCGATGAAGAGCGCCATTGCCAGATCGTCAATCCCAAACTGAAACAAGTCATGAGACAGAAGAAACAACCATAGAAACTCCGACTGATCCAGCGTCCCAGGCGTTGACGCACGGGTGGCCACAGCCACAGGCTGTGTGTGACCGCGAACTGGAGAGCCAGACAGGAATCGATCCACAAGGCGTTCGCGGAAGGAATGCCCGGTGTGGCGACCAGAAATGGGTATAAATACCAGACGGTCACCGCAAAAAATAAATGCGTAGCCACGCCAAATAGAATGCCAGCTACTCGCACGACGAGTCGCTCACGGGGTTTGGCGATCGTTAAGACATCCATGTCTATTTCACCTCATCAGGCCGTTTCGCGATGAAGCATCCATACTTCATCGAACCATCTTGATAAGCTTCCAGAATCGTTGGAAATCGGTCAAGAAATCGGACCGTGTCTCGATCAATCAGTCGCGCCAGGTGGCGAATGCCCCAACGTCGAACTCGACGATGGCAGATTTCCCAGGTTTGCTGAACCTGGGCTGTCCAATCCAAATCTTGTTCGACGACCAGTCCCGCGTCGGTAAACCATTTGCGATAGTCTGCTGACGTGCCCAACGAGGGACACAGGAAACCTTCACAAACATCCACAACTTTCTGGACGGCGGCGGCGTCCGTGCGATCGCCAGCCAACCAGGCGCAGATTGCCATTCGCCCGCCCGGCTTGAGCCATTGAGCCGCCCGGCGGAAGAAGGCCGGCTTATCGAACAAGTGCTCGGTGCATTCGATACTCCATACGACATCGAACGTTGACGGAGGACATTCCAGCGTCTCCGCGTCGGCGCACATCCAATGCGTCCGCCGCGAGAGACCGCGGACCCAGCTTTCACCTGCGGCCCAGCGTTTCTGAATCGGGCTCAGCGTCACACCTGTGACTTCGCAACCGTTGCGGGCCAGATGCATTGTCGAACCGCCCATTCCGCAGCCGACATCCAAAATGACGTTTCCAGGATGGACCCCAGCTAATGACGCCAGAGTTTCGGTCAGTCGCTGCTGTGCGACATGCGTGGACTCTTTGCCCACCCACAGTCCGTGATGAATGTGACGCCCCCACATCAGACGATAGAACAACGTCGACAAGTCATAATGGAAGCGGATGTTACTCTTGGTGACGCTGGGGAAAGAAATCACAAGCCACAATCCTTTTCAGGTCAGATTATTCGCGTACGTCATCGGGCGGAAATTCCTGTCCGTCGTGAGCGACGCGAACATTGCAGGACGAACATTCCTGTCCTGCGAATCGCCGATGACGGATAAGAATGTCCGACCTACAAAACGTCTCAACTTACCCGCGTGGTTTTCGTTCACGGTTTGAGGTAAATATCGCCCCAAATCGTCAGTTCATCCGCAACACCTACAGTGCCCAGCGCGGCGGTATAGGGCTTCATGCCGTATTTTGTCTGCTGCACCTTGAATTTGCCACGCAGTCGAGTCGTTTTGCCTTTCGTGATCACTTCCGCCCCGATCGTCAAGGGACGCGTTGCGCCGTGCAGGGTGAATTGCCCCTTCAGAGCGTAGACTGGATTTCCAGCCACGGATTTCTTGTCTGTTTTGAGAGCCGACTCAATGTCAAACGTCGCCGTTGGGAATTTGTTGACATCGAGCACTGCGGAACCAAGCATATTGTCGCTGTCTTTTTTCTGTGTTCCCGCATCAGTCTGGCCTTCAAGTCCCACGTATTTGCGCGCCTCATCGGTGTCCGCCATGAAAGTCTCCATGTCGAAGACGATCTGCCCGGCATCGGCTTTTGCGTCCAGCGTTATCGCTCCGCTCTTCAGAGCTCCCACGACACCGTGCGGATGCCCCAGCCCGGTCTTGTCGACCAGCACGTAAACCTTGCTGGTTTTCAAGTCGGCTGTTAACTCAGTGGCATCCTGCGCTTCAACCGCAGTGCCAGTCGCGAAAAAAGACATCGCGATCAGGGCCAAAACGGAGAATTTCTGGAAACGAAGCATTGACTACCCTCCTTGAAAAATCGATTTCGCAGGTCTCAACGTCGGGCAATCACCGGTTTATACTGTTCGCGGCCACGAATGAGCCTTTTACAATACTGATCCCCGCGATCAAACGTCTCTTTCTTAACCGTGCGCGGTTTAAAGCGGACATTCCTGTCCATCATTTTCAGGCGACGAACAGGAATATCCGTTCCAACGCCGGTCTCACCACCAACGTTGCGGAGTGCACCTTACTGCCTTCCAATAGGCAGCATAGTATGATCCAAGTCTCGAATTCGAATAGACCTGCTTCGTGAAATCTCCTTTATGCACGAGAAATGGATTTCGAATTCGGCCCCGTTTCAAACTGATTGGCGACATTCAGATCCGATCGCCTGCAATCAAGAGCCTGGATTTCATCCTCGCTGGGAAAGGAAGCTGGTCAATAATTTGGACTTCCAAGCTTGTGTCCAACACGGCTATCGTGTCAGATATTGACCTGAGGAAAGTCGGTCAACGAACCACAAGGGAAGACTATGACACCAAAGCCAGCGTACTGGGCAATAGTCATTGTACTGTTGACCCAGATTCTTCCAGCCGCCGACTTAAATCGAATCCAATTGCGGGGCATTCAGCAACACGAATCGACAGGTGACGGCTCTCTCGCACGGGATCTGAATTCGGGCTGCTTGACCGCGACTCGGAGGAAAACCGGTCGGGCGGTAGAATCGGTCCTCGCGCTTGCCAGCGATAAGCAAACTCCAGACGCCCAAGCCAATGCGATTTCCACGGATTGGCCGGCGTGGCGCGGGCCGAACGCCAACAATGTGGCCGACAATTGTCAACTTCCGATACACTGGAGTCAGACGAAAAATGTGCGTTGGACAGTCAAACTTCCGGGTTGGGGAACCAGTTCGCCGGTGGTTTATGCGAAACGTGTCTTCGTCACGTCACAAGCTGAGGAAAAAGGGAAGAAATCGCTACAGCTGATTTGTTTCAATCAGGAAAATGGTCAGCAACTCTGGAAGCATGATTTCGGTCTGGGTGTTGACCAGCGAACCCACGAGAAATCGAATCTGGCTGTGAATACGCCCGCAGTCACTGCCGACGCTGTGTACGTCGCGTATGGAAACGCTGATATCGCCCGTTATTCACATCAGGGAAAATTGGTCTGGGTGCGGCGTTACCTGCAGGATTTCCAGGACCCCAAAATGGCATGGGGCTATGCCGTCAGTCCGTTGGTGGTGGACGACGCAATCGTTTTTCCCTGGGATCATCATACCGGGCCATGCTTCCTGATTGGTCTTAATAAGCTCACGGGCGAGATCGGCTGGAAGAAAGAACGGCCGATTGGAACGGCCCATGCTACACCACTGTTCGTTGAGCATCATCAGCAGAAGGATATCCTGGTGCCTGGCAAGAATCGCTTGACCGCGTTTGATGCGAAGTCTCACGAAGAATTGTGGCAGTACGGCGAAGGCTCAGGTCCGTTTAACGGAGAAATTATCTCCAGTCCGGTCTTTGCAGATGGTGTGGTGTTTCTGCAGTTGTGGCGACAGAGTCCGATCCACGCGATTCGTCTCTCTGCTGATGGCAAGCCTCCGCAACCACTGTGGATCAGCAAGCATCCCGGTCCTGTTGAACCTTCGCTGCTCTACTATCGCGGTTTGCTCTATTCCCTGATGGACAATGGCGTTTTAGTCTGCCTGGACGGCAAGACCGGCGTGGAGCTTTATCGAGAGCGCCTTGGTGGAAACTGTAATTCGTCCCCCATTGCGAGTGACGGACGGATTTATTTGAGCAATAATGACGGCAAGACTTTTGTCGTACAGGCCGGTCCCCAATTTCAGCTGCTGGCTACCAATGATCTCGGCGAAAGAATCTCGGCATCGCCGGCAGTATCAGGGAACGACCTGATTTACCGCACGGATTCGCATTTGTACTGCATCGGAGATCAACAATAAGTGCAATCGAAGTCATCGGCGATGATTATTCGAGTCACGACGTTGAGGTGATGCTTCGAAAGGTCAAGTTGATCCGCTCACCGAGGTCGGGGGCAAGAAGTCCGCATCGAATAAAAGCACGCCCCCGTCCTGCAATTTATGAATTTCCAT